>CAYNWC010000155.1:0-2939 GCA_964400805.1 uncultured bacterium
GCGTCCTTTGCTGAAGGCCTTTTGGGTCACTCTGAGGCCAATGGGACTTTGCCGCCGTTTGTATTCGGCAAGGTGGATCTTGTGAACGAGCGCGCGGACAAACTCGATGGGTTGCTTTCTCTTGCGGGCGATCTCTTCGAGGGAAAGTCGCTCTTCGAGGTAGTCTTCGAGGATGGGATCTAGAATTTCATAGGGAGGAAGGGTGTCGGAGTCGGTCTGATTCGCCCTGAGCTCGGCTGTGGGGACTTTCTGGACGATGGACTCGGGGATCACCTTGACGTACTTGGCCAGCTCATAGACTTGGAGTTTGGTGACATCGCTGAGGACGGCGAGCCCCCCTGCCATGTCGCCATAGAGAGTGCAGTAGCCCATGGCCATTTCGCTCTTATTGCCCGTGGAGAGGAGAATGGAGCCAAACTTGTTGGAGAAGGCCATGAGGATCATCCCGCGGATGCGAGTTTGCAGATTTTCCTCGGCAATATCCATCGGGCGTCCCTCAAAATGGGGCTCGAGAAGATGGAGGTACTCTTTGAAAATCGGCTCGATGGAGATTTGCTGGAGTTCAATGCCGAGGGCTTTAGCGAGATGAATCGAATCGTCGACGCTCCCCTTCGAGGAAAAGCGGGAGGGAAGAGTGAGCGCCATCACATTCTGGGCGCCAAGGGCATCCTTCGCAATGCAAGCGACGAGGGCGGAATCAACGCCTCCAGAAAGACCCAAAAGGGCCTTTTTAAATCCCTGCTTGTGCATGTAATCACGCACACCCATCACGAGCGCTTGATAGAGATCGGCGATTCCCTTCTTCGGCACCGGACATGCTTTGTTGGGTTCTTGCAGATCGACGATCAAATCGTCCTCGACAAATCCGCGGGCCACTTGAATCAGTTGCCCTTTTTCATCGATAAAGAGGCTGTGCCCATCGAAGAGGAGTTGGTCGTTGCCCCCCACTTGATTGCAGAGGATGACGGGGCAATGGAGCGTTTTAGCCACCGCCTCGAACACAGGGACGCGCACATCGGTACGCCGAAAGGAGTAGGGAGACGCGGAGAGGTTCAACACCAGATCGGGCTTTTTTCCCTTGAGCTCTTGCACGGGATCGCGAGCATAGTGGGTATACCCATCGCGAATTTCTGCCCGCTGCCATGCATCCTCGCAAATGGTGATGGCGATCTTTTTCCCTCGGTATTCCCAAATGGGTTGTTCGGTACCTGGCTCAAAATAGCGCCGCTCATCGAAGACGTCGTAGGTGGGAAGGAGCCATTTGTCCTGATAGCCCATCAGCCGCCCATCTTGAAACACCGCAACGCTATTGTAGAGGGGCTTTTCGATGCCGGAGGAGTTCCTGCGCGGCAAACCCACGGCGACAAAGAGCCCCTTGGTCGCAGGGCCGATGATCTCCAACTGCTTGGCCAGGGCGTCGATGAAAGAGCCATCGAGAAGCAGATCGTCGGGGAAGTAGCCGCTGAGAGTCAGCTCGGGAAAGAGGACGAGATCGACCTGTTGCTCTCGCGCGCGGCGCAAACCGTCGAGCACCTTGCGGGTGTTTCCTTCTAAATCGCCAATCGTCGGGTTGATCTGAGCTGCTAAAATGCGCATTGTTTAAACCAGTTGTGAAAGAAGAGTTCGAACGGGAACTAAAATAGGACCTTTCTCTTCGAAGCAACTCTTATTGACAAAGGGGAGATCAAAGGCCGCTTGGAAAGCATGAGGCGCTCCTGTTTCTTGCTGAAAATGATAGAGAGCTGAAGAGAGTCCTTTTGCTTTCGTCTTGACTTCGACCAAAAACCATGGCTTCCCGTTTTTAACAACGACAAAATCGGTCTCTATTTTGTCTTTTGTTCGTAAGTAATAGAGGCCATATTCTCCAAACCCCCGATCGTTCCAAAAATGGACGGCTTTCAGAAGATGACTGGCCACTAAATTTTCGTGAGCATGTCCCTCCTCTTCGATTAAAGACCAATCCCAGAGGTACAGTTTGGGCTCCTTAATGAGAGAACGACTGATGTTCTTGGACCAAGGTTGAATGGAAAAGCAATAGTAAAATGATTTAAGAACCTCTAACCACCGCCGAATCGTATCGATCGAAACGCCCACTTTTTTCGATAGGGACTGATAGTCCATCGACTGGGCTGCCTGTTTGCGCAAGAGCTCTGCAAGCAGCTCCAATTGCGCCAGCTCCTGGATCCGCGTCCCATCGCGAATATCTTCTCGAAAGAGCTGATCTCTTCGGATGGTTTTCAGGCGGCGGGAAAACTCTTCAGATCTCTGGAGAAAAGGCTCGGGAAACCCTCCATGCTTAATCAGGGCTGCCCAGTCGTCATCAGAAATAGGCGCCGGAGAGCGGATCTCTCCTTCGATCAGATGAGGCGTGGTAATTTCAGCGACAGAAAGGGGATGGATCCGATAGTAAAAATAACGGCCCATCAAACTGTCCCCTCCCCTTTTATAGATATTTAGGCGAGCGCTTCCCGTCACAATCACGCGCGTCTTCTTCTCAAAAAGATCGAAAAATCCTTTCAGAAAATTTTTCCATTTCCCAAATTTATGAATCTCATCGAAAATCAGAATTGGTTTTTCTTCTCGTATCTCGTCCAATCCAACTTGCTTAGCAATTGCCTGTGGCCCTTCGATGAAGAGAAGTCGTTCCGCAGTGTTGTCCCAATTGAAATAAAAATAGGTCTGCGCTTCAGCCGCCGTTTCCAAGCTGAGGGTTGTCTTCCCCACTTGTCTCGGACCCATTAAAAAAACCATCTGTCGATATTTAGAAAGATGGCGAGAGAGGAGTTCCTGGTAAAGTCGTCGCATACGACCATTTTACGATATGTCGTATTTTGGTCGCGACTATTTTACGACACATCGTATTTTGGTCGGACGCAACCCTTTGACAGAAAGGGAGTTTATCAATTATGATGCCTCCCATATGCGCCAAAATACCCTCT
>CAYNWC010000156.1:0-2919 GCA_964400805.1 uncultured bacterium
AAACGCGCCAGATGCACGATATCTATTCTACATTTTGCCATGAATTCCTCGCCGTTCCCGTCATCCGTGGAGAGAAAACCGAATCGGAGCGCTTCCCTGGTGCCGTCAATACCTACACGATTGAAGCGATGATGCAGGATCGCAAGGCCCTCCAAGCAGGAACATCCCATTTCCTCGGTCAAAATTTCTCCCGTGCGTGTAACATCCAGTTTCAAACCATCGATGGGGGTAAGGATTATGGATGGACCACCTCGTGGGGGATGACCACCCGCGTCATTGGTGCGATGATCATGGCTCATAGCGATGACGACGGCCTCATCATGCCGCCTCGCCTCGCCTCGGCCCACATCGTCCTCATTCCCTTCATCCAGAGTGAAGAGGCGCGTGCCAAAGTGACTCGTTATTGTGAAGATCTCGCCGCTCAACTGAGACAGATCTCCTATCAGGGGCAGCCCCTCAAAGTGATCGTCGACCAGCGCGACCTGCGCGGCGGCGAAAAAGCGTGGGGTTGGATCAAAAAGGGAGTGCCGCTCCGCTTAGAAATTGGCCTTCGGGAGATCGAAGCGGGCCAACTCCAAATCTGCCGTCGCGACCGGCCCCATAAAGAGACGACCCCCTTTTCTATCGAGAGAGTCGTCCCACTACTCGAAGAGATCCAGGCCCATCTGCTCGCCAAAGCGACTCACTTCCGCGACCAACACACCGTCGAGATCGACGACAAAAAGCAGTTTTACGACTTCTTCACGGCGCAAGGGGAGGAGATCCATGGAGGATTTGCCCTGTGTCATTGGAACGGCGATCCCGCCATTGAAGCGAAAGTCAAAGAGGATCTCAACGTCACCATCCGGTGCATTCCTCTCCACATTCCGCCCAAGCCCGGCAAGTGTCTCTTTACCGGTCAGCCGAGCCCGCGCCGCGTGATTTTTGCCAAAGCCTACTAATTAAACAAGGACGTTTTATGTCGGTCAATGCGCAACCTCTAAGTCGCGAAGAATATATTCAGGGGGCTGTAGATAGAATTCTCAGCGGAGAACTGTGGTTTACTTCTACTCCATCTACTGCAGAAGAAGTGGCGGCAAAAGTAGCAGCGTTAGGAAATAAAGTGCTCAGTTTCCCTTGCGGGAATGATCACGTCGTTACCCTTCAACACCCCCTCATTAAATAGAGCCGATTACTTCCTTATAAATTACCACCCGCAAACCTTGTTCGCGGGTGGTTATTAAATTTAAATTCCTTTTAGACGGACGGCGAGCCGCTTTTTCTCGCTGAGCGAGAGGAAGCCGGCTATCAGGAACGCTCCCACTAGCCATCCCCACCGAACCGTTTTGGCGATGTCGAAATCGCTCCACTCTGCCCGGAGATTGCCCAAGAGGATGAAGCCAAGCGCGATCGGGACGACAAATCTCAAACAGAACCGGTAGAGCCCTTGATCTAAAGGAAGGACGCTGTTTCGATAGGCGAAAGCGGCGACGAGGGCGAGCCCGCTGATGAGCATATTGATGCCGATCACCATGGGGACGAGGGCGTCGATGAGGTGAGAGGCATTGCCCATGCAGAAGAAGAGCGCCATGCAAAGCATGAGGGCGAGCGTGGCGGAAACCGCCTTTTTGCGCGTCGAGGCAAATTCCACCTCCACGTTGCCGGCGATGCTTTCCACAATGGAGAAGACGCCGGTAATTCCCGCGATAAAGACTCAGAGGAAGAAGAGGGTGCCAATCCCTTGGGCAAGAAGGGGGCCAAAGACCTTGAGGATCTGCGGAAAGAGGATGAAGCCGATTTCAAAGGTCGAATCGCTTGTCAAGATCTGGTCGAAGGGAATGCCTTGAGTATGGCTGATATGGGCCAGACAACCGAAGATCGCCGCCCCAGAAATGAAGGAGACGAGGAAGTCGCCCAATGCCACGTAGAGCATGGCGCGGCCGATGTTGGCCTTTTCGGCCGTGTGGCGCGAATAACCGACGATGATGCCGAGGCCGAGAGAGAGGCTGAAAAAGAGCTGTCCAAAGACGTCGCGCCATAGCTCGATGTGGAACAGTTTGTCAAAATTGGGCTTGAGGTAATAGCTCCACCCTTGGAGTCCTCCAGGGAGGAAGGAGACGGCTAGGGCGAAGAGGGCCATGATGATGACCATGAGGGGCATGAAGAGGGAGCAGACCCGCTCGATCCCCTCGCGGACCGGCCTGCGCAAAACGGCCCAGGCGAGAAGCCCGACGGCCGCTGTCGCGATGAAGACGGGCCAGGAAAAGGAGCCAAAGTCTTGGATTGAGGGGGTGATGTGTAGGACGTTTTGGAGGAAAAAGGTTTTGGTGTCGGCGGGAATCTGGTCAGCGGCCGCAAAATAGGTATAGGCGACCGAATAGCCGGTGAGGACGATATAGAAGGCGCCGATCGTCAAGCAGGCGAGGATCGAAATCCACCCCAAGATTTTACCCGCTTTGCCCCAGACATAACCATAGGAGGCGACCAGGGGCGATTTCCACCGGTTGCCAATTTTTCCCTCTAAGAGAAGGAAGGGGATCCCAATGAGGAAGAGGGCGATCGCATAGGGGATGAGGTAGGCGCCTCCCCCGTTTTTATAGGCCTTTGCGCTAAAGCTCAGAACATTGGCAAACCCCACAGCGGAGCCGATCAAAGCCCAAACAAAACCCGATTGCGATTTCCAAGTAGTGGATGACATAAATACCTCAAAGGGAAAGGGGATCATTTTAACCCACGGCCTTGCATTTTGGCAATCTGAAAAGGATTTTTTGAGGGGTGGGCTTGATCCCAAAGAATGCATTTGATAGGATGGTGCTCTTTTCCAGTGAGAGTGCACTATGCTCGACTTCTTTCGTAAATACCAACGGTTCTTTTTCCTCTTCACCGCCGTGATTGTCATCACCTCCTTTGTCTTCTTTGGTACCTACAATACCTTTGGAA
>CAYNWC010000157.1:0-2900 GCA_964400805.1 uncultured bacterium
GCTCCATCGCCATCCAGTCGGAAGTGGCCGCCTTGCGCCCTTTGCGCCCTTTGACCATCCCCGCCGTTTGGATCGCGCCCGAATAGAGGAGGAGCTTTTCGGTGAGGGTGGTTTTACCGGCGTCCGGGTGGCTGATGATGGCAAACGTGCGCCGCTTTGCGACAGCTTCTTCGATCGATTCTTCCATGGGAGCCTATTCGCAAAGTAGAAGGGTTAGGGATTTGAGAAGATTTTTGAGCCAGGGCGCAGCGTGGAGCGCGAAGCCAACTTGAATAAGTTGGCGAGAGCGAACGCTGAGGGGGCCCCGCTTCGGGGCGCCCTGGCCAAAAAGCTTCCAAAGACCGACGTTATAATTTGCGGATAGGCTCATAGAGGACAAGAATACCCAAAAAGAGTATTTTTAGGACATGTATTACATCCATCTTCCCATCGTGAATATGAGAGAGGGGCCATCGGGGAAAGTCGTCTCGCAGGCTCTTTTCGGAGAAGAAGTGCGGCTGGAGAAGCAGTCGGGCGATTGGATATTGATTGTCACTCCCGATGGGTATAGCGGGTGGGTTCCTTCCCCCTCTCTCATCGCTCGCAAAGAACCTTATCTCGCCACCCTCGAGATCACTCGCCTCAGCGCCCACATCTATGCGGCCCCCGATACCGAGTATGGACCTCTATTCACTCTGCCCCATGGCTCGAAGTTGGTTGTCATAGACGCCTCTGATCCCCGCTGGATCGCAATAGAACTCCTCGACGGCCAAAGGGCCTTTGTTCAAAAAGGGGACGTGGCGCCCCAGCCCTTCGATCTCGTCGCTTTCAGCAAACAATTCTTGGGCCTTCCTTATACCTGGGGAGGGCGATCGAGTTTTGGATATGATTGCTCCGGCTTCGTACAAATGCTCTATAACCGTCTCGGGATCTCGTTCCCGCGCGACGCGCGCCAACAGATCGCCGACCCGCGCCTCAAACCGGTCGCGCTGGAAAAGATCTCCATAGGCGACCTCCTCTTTTGGGGAACATCTGAACAAGACATTCGGCATGTGGGGATGAGTTTGGAGCGGCCGCTCTTCATTCACGCCTCTTCGCGGGAGAATAAACCCTACCTGCGGATCAGCAGTCTCAACGATCCCGAATGGGGCGGTGGCCCAGCGGCCTATTATCCCTTCCTCGCTGCCTTTTCCATTGATATTTAATTAAAAAATAGAGACACTGCCCGCTCCATTTTATTAAGGAGTTTTCAATGAGCGTTCCTTCTGTCGTAAAAAATCCCTTCTTACCTTCTCCCCACATCCTAAGAATGACTGTTAATGGGCAGAGAAAAACATTCCCAATTTTCGCCATGGCCTCTTACTTGGACCAACTTCAGCCGACAGCGACCAAGTCGATCGCGCAAGTGAGGGAAGAGATCTCATCTTTTGGATTGACCGAAACCATTGAGAAAATCGACAAAGAGATTGGGTTTTGGAATAAGATTGGCGCTGTGCCTCCTTCGATTCTCAAAAAAATCTCCCTTTCTCACTTGCAGCTCGCAAGCCTAAGCGATTCCTTTAAAGGCGACCCTATCGAGTATGCCTTAATGAGCGATCAAGAAGTGTATTCGATTCCTTTGAGCGATCTGCCAGAAGGGAGTGATCGTGAGAATCTCGTTCGAAAAAAATTGGAGATCCTCGAAGCCAAAGGTGCTACGTACCAAACTGAAGGGCTTTGCGTGGGAAGTCTGCGAACTTTGCGAGGAGCTCCATTGCAGAAGGCCATCGAGCAGGGGCCTCGCCAGGCGCTTTGCTTTTTAAAAAGTGAGCAAATTGCGGACATCGATTTTTCGCGGCTTTCATTAAAAGCTATCTTAGGTTTCTTTCTCTACCCAGAAAGGTACCTTCTCCTCTCATCAAAACAACTTCTGGATCTCATCGAAAAAGAGGATGAAGCCTCACTCTCCTCTATTCCAGTAGAGGGGATGCCTCGGATGAGGGCTCTCTGGCCTCAATTGACACACAGCGCAAAAATCTCGTTCCTCAACGGTAGCAAGGCCAAATACAATGCGCTTTCTCCCGAACGGTTTACCGAACTACTGAACAAGATGGACCCAATTGAACTCTTCAGCGTGCCAAAAAAATCTCTCCATCTGGCACGGATCTATGAACTGAAGCAAGAAACGATCGCCACCTTATTTGACCATTCCTTTGACAATGAGGTGATTGCTGTTTTCCGTCAGATCCCGGGAGAAGATCTCAATAAGATCCTTCCTCGCCTCGGCGCATGTCTTGCGAGCGCAACGCCTCTCCAACTGAAATCAATTGACTTCACCAAAGCATCTTCGGAACAGGTTCAGATCATATTCCCTCCTCTTCGTCCTCTTCCCGATAGAACCCATAGGATCGAGACTGGGTTCGATGGCAGGATCACCCATCACTTTTCTTCTAAAACTGGGTCGACATCATTGGGTGAGAATCAATTTCAGCAGATGCTTACGATGCAGCGCGCTGAAAATTTAACCAAATTCCAAGCGCTTTCAGAGGTGCAAAAGAACGCAATCCGTCCCTTCTTAACAGAGGATAATAGAGAATTGTTAGGTAGTTTAGATTGAATTGCCTATTCTCTTTCTAGGTTATAAAGGGCGAGGGGAACGGGAATCGTAGAGAAAGAATCGAGAAAATCGCGCTCCTTTTTCTTTGTCAATACAATGCCATTGGGGTATTTGGCCAACTGTTTGAGTTCCGATTTTTGCAGTTGCTGAGTCCACTTGACCTCGACGGGCCAAAAGCGCTCTTCTTTAACATAGGCGATATCTACCTCTCCTTCTGCCTTAATGTAGAAAGTGGGATAGAATCGGCGATAATGACTAGTGACGCAGGCTTCGACGAGAGTGGAAACAATTTCAGGATCGTCAATGGCTGGCATGATTTGATTCT
>CAYNWC010000158.1:0-2862 GCA_964400805.1 uncultured bacterium
GTCCCCGTACCGGCCGTGGGATTTGGACACGAGGGCGACGGCTACATCCGCTTTTCTGCCTCTGCCGAACCAGCTCCCATCGAAGAAACCCTTCGCCGCTTTAAGCACCTCGCATGAAGACGACCCTGACCGCCCAGCAACTCTCCTTTTACACCCGCAACGGATACATCGAATTCGAATACGATCCCGCTGAAATCTTTCCCCTCATCCGTTCCCCGGGGCGCGATCTCTTTCGATCCCATCCCCCCTTGCAGAATTTCCTGATGCGAAAACTCGGGCCGATCGCCTTGGCCCTCACCGGCAAAAAACAACTCCGTCTCGGCTGCGATCAAACCCTCCCCGCCGCCGACCTTCCCAAGAAAGCGCTCCCCGTCAAAGACCTCTTCAGCCTCCAAGGCCTTGCCTTAGGCGCCCTCATCGCCGAGCATCCCGCGCAACCCGCAAAACGGGCGCCCCTCGGCCTCCTTCCCCTTCCCTCCTCTCCCACTCACATTCTTTTCTTTAAGCCCACGCTCCTCCTCGACTGGTCCCACGTCAGCAGCGACCTCTATCTCGCCCTCTTCACCCTCTCCAATGGCATCTACGTCCATAATCCCAAAGATCCGCAAACGAACTATCTGAAGCCCCTCGGCTACCACTTCGGCGATCTGTTAAAGAATGAGTTTCATCCTTTAATTATGAGTTGATTATGAGCGCCATTTCTAGCAGCAGTTCTAAAAGAGCTCTCGATTTGCCAGAAGAGACCGCGCGGCCGTTAAAGCGGCCTAAATTTTCTCGCCTTGAAGGACTTCCTGAAGAGATCATTCCCGACCTACAGGTCCTGGTCCGGAGCTACGCCTATTATCCGGGAGAGGAGGGGGCGACCGCGGAAACCTATAAAACATGGGCAGCAGAGATCCGAGGGACTTCTCTAGAGAATTTCTTGATTACAGAGGACGGAACACAAGCAGAGCAACTCATCCAAGCGCAAAATAGATGGATTCATTATATCTCTACAAAGCGCCATTTGCTCAACAAGAGTTATAACAATCCTTTCTATCCTCAAAACGAGATGCCAGAATTCATTGATCGTATAAAGTTCAGAAGGGACCATTCTTTTAAAGATATCCAAAGCCTCTATGAAAAAATCCAAAGAGGGGCTCTACTCCATTGTTATTGGAAGGTTTTCCAAAATTCTCCGCTAGAACAAACCGTCCATTCGTTGGCGGCAGAGGAATCTCTTTCTCTCTCAGATCTGACTAAAAACATGAGAGCCGCCTTTTCATCACAGAAGGGGAAGATCGCGCTGCCTCCTGACATCTTTATAAACACCCTCTCCCTCGCTATTCGTGAAGAGTTTGACGCGGCTGTGAAAGAAGTGCTTTGGTTTATGGAAGAGAGCCAAGTCGAAATCGAAACGCCCCTTGCGGAAGGTTTTGAATGCAGCATTCTGGACCACTGTGCAAGGGCAGATTTCTTTTCAATCTCCGAACAGTTGCTTTTATATGCGAAGAAAGAAGGCAGAGAGGATCTTCTTGGCAACCTGATAGAAGAAATTCTACCGACTATCAGTGAACCGGAAATTGGCGATCCTCGAATTGGACTAATAAAAAAAACCTTACACTTGATAGAAGAGCATCAACTGCCCGTAGAAGGGTTTGTGATTAGCAGAGCGATTCGATCTGCCACCTGTTCGATCGCTGATTCCCATGACAACAGTAGCCAAAAGAGCCAAGCCTCTCGAATTCTTCACACGGTCCAACAGATATGGCTCGACTTCGCAGAGAAGAATAATCTCTCCTCTGATATGGATTCAGACGACTTGACCGACGCTTTAGAATGTCAGACGAACAACGGGTATCTAACGGCTGTCAACGAACTCCGTTCGTTCATTGACAAAAAAGGCCTTTAATCATCCATGCCCATCCGCTCTTCGAGGACGCGCATGATCGCCGCGGCGATGAGCTGCTGCGCCCCCTTCTCGGTCGGATCGAGCGCCACGCCTCCCGCGCCATCCCAAATCCATTGATCGATGCGCAAGCGGACATCTTCGGGGAGCAGCAATAGCCCTTCCATCCCCTCCGTCAACCGCCCAAAGAAAAAGGCTTCCGCCACCTCGACTTGATGGCGCAATGCACGCACATACTCTTTCATGCCATAACTCAATCCTTCTGGACTCATATTAGTACCCCCACTTAAAAATTCTCACAGGAAATTGTGCCACTAGGCCCCCGTTGCTGTGTAGCGAATCACTTCGCGCCGTTGCGTGACGCTCAACTCCTGAAAGGGAGCGAGAGACCCCGCTGTTAACGTGCGGTGCGCGGCGTCGTGGATGTTTTTGGCCAGAGAGTAGACCCTTTCCTTTTCCACCTCTGCGGCAACCGGGAAAAGAAACTGAAAATAGAGATGCTCCGCCTGTTTGTGAACTTTCTCAATCGCCGAAGAAGACTCTTTAGAGAGCAAAGAGACCCGATCTTGCAGATCGATGAGCTTCCCTGCCAACTCTTCTACAGAAAGATGGTCCCACTCTTTCCGAATGAAACGGACGAGATCCTGCGCTTCTTGTAGCGGCGAAGCGGCATACTCGCGCCGCGGCATTTGCGGCACGGCAATGGCTTTGACTTTCTCTGCGGTTTTGTCTTGAGAGACCTTTTTGGATCCAGAGACCGGCGTCCGATCTCCCGGATTGATGGGATAAATAGAATTCATAAAAACTCCAACCTTTTAAGTTATTAAATTATGAGGAGTTATTTAGTGAACAAAGCTCACCTATTAATATATTATACAAAAATCAATTATTAATCTACTCAAATAATTTATATATATGTGAGGAAAAAATTTCCTTGCTTTTTGGGATAAAGGGGGTATATCTTTTTTTTCTTA
>CAYNWC010000159.1:0-2834 GCA_964400805.1 uncultured bacterium
TGGGTTTTCTGCTTGGGGATGAGGTCGTTTATCTTGCGGCGCACTTCGCGGAGGGACACTTTGGTCTTCTCCCCATGCTCCCGACACTGCTTGGCCATCTGCTTGCGGATGGCTTCATCCATGGGGGGGACGTTGATCCGAATGGCCTTGCCGTCGACGATGGGGTTGACGCCGAGATTGGCGGCTTCAATGGCCTTGGCAATGGCATTGGTGTTGCTATGGTCAAAGGGGGTGACGATGATCTGGCGGGGCTCGGGAACGTTGACGTTGGCCAGGGCCTTTAGGGGCATCTGAGAGCCGTAGATCTCAACGTGGATTTTGTCGAGAATGGAGGCGTTCGCCCGGCCGGTTCGAAGGGTCTTGAGCTCGGACTTGAGATGGTCGAGGGTGGCCTGCATGGCCGTTTTGACTTGGGCTTCTATGTTCATACTATTCTCCGACTACGAGGGTCCCTACTGGTTCATTGAAGATCGCTGCCTTTAAGGCGCTGCCAAACATGTTAAAGACCCGAATCGGGATCTGGTTCTCCCGACAAAGGGCAATGGCGGTGGCGTCCATCACTTGAAGCTGGCTGGCTAACACTTCCGAATAGGTAACGGTTTCAAACTTCACAGCATCAGAATATTTCAAGGGATCTTTGTTGTAAATTCCATCTACTTTGGTGGCTTTGAGAAGAACCTGGGCCTGGATTTCAAGGGCGCGGAGAGCGGCAGCGGAATCGGTGGTGAAATAGGGGTTGCCCGTACCGCCGACAAAAATGAGGACGATCCCTTTTTCGAGGTACTTGAGGGCGTTTTTCCAAGAGTAGGATTCGGCCATGACGTCGCAGGAGATGGCGCTCATGATGCGGCTTTCACAGCCGAGGAGCTCAAAGGCTTGCTGGAGGGCAATGCCGTTGATGAGGGTGGCGAGCATGCCGATATGATCGGCAGGGGTGCGCTCCATACCGGCTTGGGTGGCTTTTTCACCGCGAAAGATGTTGCCTCCGCCAATGACGACGCCGATCTGGACGCCGAGATGGGAGAGCTCTTGAATGGAAGTGGCGATCTTTCGACAAGCTCCGGGGTCTACCCCATATTTCTGGTCGCCGAGGAGAGATTCCCCCGAGAGCTTGAGAAGGATCCGTTTATAGGCGGGTTGTTTCACTGCCCAACTTTCCAACGCCAGAAGCATTTGATCGAAAGGGGTTTCCCCATCTTCTTGGAGCACGATTCGAGAAATTGCTGAACGGTCATGCTGGTATCTTTGATGTACTTCTGGTTAATAAGGCAGAATTGATCGAGATAGGCTTTGACTTTCCCTGCAACGATTTTATCGATGACATTGGCGGGTTTCCCTTCTACTTGAGAGCGGGCGATTTCCTCTTCGCGAGCGAGAGCCTGAGCAGGAACTTCTTCTGCGCGGATGTAATCGGGATTCTCTGCAGCGATATGCATGGCGATCTCTTTCGCAATGACTTCTTGATCGGAAGCGCCGGCGAGTTCGACGATGACGACGAGCTTGCCCCCCATGTGAGAATAGATGCCATAGGAGCTGTCGGGATGCTTGGTGATGGTCTCAAGGCGGCGCAGTTGGATATTTTCGCCGAGAGCTTGGATCACGAGGTTCCGATATTGATCGATAGTGATCGATTTGTCTTTATAATAGGGCTGCTGAATGAACTCAGCGAGCGATTTGGCTTTGCTTTCGAGCGCTTGCTTGACGCAGTCGTGGAGAAAGTGTTTGAATCGGTCGTTGTGGACGACGAAGTCAGTCTCTGCGTTCGCCTCCGCAAGGACGAGATGGTGCTTGTCTTCGGCTGTGACGATGAGCCCTTCTTTGGTCTCCCGCCCTTCTTTCTTGACAGCGGAAGCCATCCCCGCTTTGCGAAGAACATCGATGGCTTTTTCCATGTCCCCTTCTGCGAGAACGAGGGCCTCTTTACACTTGCCCATGCCGACGCCAGTCCGCTCGCGCAGCTCTTTGATCATATCCGCAGTGATTTCCTTCATCGAGGCTCCTTTACTCATCATCTGTCTCTTCTTCGATTTCTTCTTCGCCTTCTTCCTCTTCGTCTCCTTTGGAAACAGGGACTTTCATATCGTTCTTCTGATCGGTAACAGCTTGCATGATCGCCGTGAGGACGATTTTGATGCTCTTCAGGGCATCGTCGTTGCAGGCGATGACGAAATCGATCGGATCGGGGTCGCAATTGGTGTCGACGAGGGCCATGACGGGGATGCCAAGCTTATTGGCCTCAGCGACAGCGATGTGCTCTTTGTTCGGATCGACGACAATGAGAAGACCGGGAGGCTTGCGCATGGCGCGGATGCCAGAGAGGTTCCTGTCGAGCTTGATCCGCTCTTTGGACATGAGAGAGAGCTCTTTCTTGGTGAATCCTTCGCCGCCCGAAGTGATCCGCTTCTCAATGCGCTCGAGGGTTTTGACCGAGTGCCGAATGGTGGAGAGATTGGTCAGCGTACCGCCAAGCCAGCGCTCACAAACGTAGAATTCGCCACACTCTTCAGCAGCTTCTTTGATGACCGCTTTCGCTTGTTTTTTCGTCCCGACAAAAAGAATCGACTTTCTCTTGCTCGCGATTTCACGGACGAATTCGACTGCGGCGCGGATCTGTTGCAATGTCTTGGCAAGATCGATGATATAAATGCCGTTGCGCGCTTCGAAGATGAACCGTTTCATCTTCGGATTCCAACGATGGGTCTGATGCCCGAAATGGGCTCCAGATTCGAGCAACTCCTTAATAGTCACTCCTGCTTCTTTCTGTGCTGTAGCCAAAATGCTCCTCAAAATTAGGTTATTCTCTAGCGCCTGGACAGAATTGAACTGACAGATCG
>CAYNWC010000160.1:0-2820 GCA_964400805.1 uncultured bacterium
CCGGCGGTGATCATTCCCTACCCGTATGCGCATGATCATCAGAGGAAAAACGGGGAATTTTTGAAGGGAGGAGCGCGGATGCTCTTGCAAAGAGAAGCGACGCCCGAACGGCTCGCCGCCGAGATCGTTAAACTGAAAGAAGGGCTCGAGGGACATAAGCGAGCGCTCAGAGAGATCGCATTGCCGCAAACAGTCGATTTGGACGCGGTTGTAAGGGGAGAGGCAGAATGACCTATCACTTGATCGGAATGGGCGGCATTGGGATGAGCGCATTGGCGCGCGTCTTGTTGCAAAGAGGACATAGAGTGCAGGGGAGCGATTTGAAGAGGAGCGCTCTGTTGGACGAACTGCAGAAAGAGGGGGCGATTGTTCGAGTGGGGCACGATGCAGATGTCGTGGACCGGGCATTCACCGTCGTATACAGCAGCGACATCAAAGAGGATAACGTCGAACTGCGCAGAGCTAAAGAGCGGCAGCTGCCGCTGCTCCATCGATCGGACTTGTTGCACGAATTGATGCAGGGAAAACAGAAACTCCTCGTGACGGGAACGCATGGCAAGACAACGACGACCGCTCTGTTAGCGACCGTATTGCTCGAAGCGGGGCTCGATCCTTCCTTTGTGATTGGAGGGCTGCTCCGCTCTTCGAATACCAATGCGAGAGTTGGGCAGGGCCCCTATTTTGTCGCAGAGGCCGATGAGAGCGACGGCTCGTTCCTCAAAACGCCCGCCGATTTTGCGATCCTCACCAATCTCGCAAACGACCACCTCGATTATTGGGGCTCTCCCCGCATGCTCGATCTCGCTTTCCAACAATTCATCGCGCAGACGAAGAACCTCTTCTGGTGCTGCGACGATCCGCGCCTCGCCGCCCTTGAGTCCAGGGGATCTTCGTATGGATTTTCTGAGCAGGCCGATCTAGTCATTTCCCGTTTCCGACAAACGGCAAAAGGGATCCTCTTCGATCTCAATGAACACGCCGATATCGAACTCTCTCTCCTCGGCCGCCACAATGCCCTCAATGGCGCTGCGGTTTTTGGACTCGCCCTCCGCCTCCAGATTCCCCCCGAAACGATCCGGCGCGCCTTTCAAACGTTTTCCGGCACGGGGCGGCGGCTCGAATGGAAAGGGGAGCAGAGAAAAGTTTCCCTCTACGACGATTACGGCCACCATCCCACCGAGATTGCGGCGACGCTCAAAGCCTTACGCGAGCACATTCGGGAGCGGCGCCTCCTCGTCGTCTTTCAGCCGCACCGCTATAGCCGCGTGCGCGATCTCTTCGACGCCTTTACGAGCTGCTTTGCCGAAGCGGATCTCGTCTTTATGACCGATATCTACAGCGCGGGGGAGGCTCCGATCGAAGGGATCACCAGCGCCGCGCTCTATACGCGACTGCGGGACAAGCTCGGTCCCAAGCTCCATTTCTTCCCGCGCACCCATCTCGAAGCGGGTGTCGCGCAGCATCTCAAGCCCCTCGATGTCCTCCTCACGATCGGGGCGGGCGATGTGACGCAAGCGGGAGAGCCGATTCTCCGCCACTATGCAGAGCGGGCTCCGAAAATCACCCTCGGCATCCTCTTTGGCGGCACCTCGGCCGAGCACCCCGTCTCCCTCATGTCGGCGCGCAACATCATTCAGGCGCTTGATCCATCGGTCTACGACCTGAAGCTCTTTGGCATCACCAAAGAAGGGGAGTGGGTGAGCGGTTTTGATCTCGACAAGCGGTCGAACGGCCCCAAAATCACACCGGCCATTCTGCAAGAGTTGACCCGTTGCGAGTGCGTGATCCCGATCTTTCATGGACCGCAAGGAGAAGATGGGATGATCGGCGGGCTTCTTGACGCCCTTTGCATCCCCTATGTCGGGTGCGACTATCGCTCGGGAGCCATCTGCATGCAAAAAGCGTGGACCAAGCATGTGGCGCTCCACCACCATGTTCCCACGGCGCCTTTCGTGGAAACCGACGCCCCTACCTATCGCCGCAATCCCGAGCGGTTCATTCAGCAGATTGAGGAGCGCTTTCCCTACCCCGTTTGGGTCAAACCGGTCCATCTCGGCTCGAGCATTGGCGTGAGTCGCGCCCTCGATCGGGACGCCTTGTTGCCCGCCATTGAACTCGCTCTCCAGTATGATGAGCGGATCCTCGTCGAAAAAGAGATTGACGGCAGACAGATCGAATTTTCCCTCCTCGGCAATGAATCGATCCAAAAAGCATTGCCTGGCGAGATCCTCAATCATGGCGTCTTCGTCGCCTACGACAAAAAATATGGCGCCGGCGCTCTCGAAATTTGCGTTCCCGCTCCCATCACCGCCACCGAACAGGCGCTCGGCTACGAACTGGCGGAGACGATCTATCGCGCCTGCGGCTGTAAAGGACTCGCTCGCGTCGACTTTTTCCTCGACCGCCAAGGCCATTTTTGGTTCAACGAGATCAACCCGTTCCCCGGTTTTACCGATACCAGCGCCTATCCCAAAGCGTGGATCCTCAGCGGAATGACGATGGAGCAGCTCGTCGATGAGATGATCGCCCTTGCCTTTCATCGCAGCCGCCGCTTGGCGGAAGTGAGAGGCAGGCAATGACCGGGTGGTCGATGCGACAAGCTCTTTTTTGTCTCATCGGCTCTACCTGCTTGACCCTTTCGCTCAGCGTCGGAGGATACTGGCTTTGGAAGAACCACCGGAAAGAGCGGATCTGCAACGAAGCCTACCGGATCGCCGCCATCGTTCAAACCGGTCTCGAAAAAGGGGCGCTCAAAAACGCCTATCTCGCAGAAGTCCTCGGCCTTTCGGCCGACCAGCAGCTGCCTCTCTACGCCTTTGA
>CAYNWC010000161.1:0-2812 GCA_964400805.1 uncultured bacterium
CAAACACCATCAAGATTAACTCACCTTCTCTCTCCTCTACGCCTTTACCGAGCGATTCGCCTGCGTTCTGTCCCATGACGAAGTGGTCCATGGCAAGCGCTCTCTTCTTGCCAAAATGCCCGGTCCCGACTGGCAGAAATTTGCCAATCTGCGCCTGCTTTACAGCTACATGATGTGTCATCCGGGAAAAAAGCTCCTCTTCATGGGCGCCGAAGTGGGACAGTGGAACGAATGGGATTGCAAAGGGCAGCTCGATTGGTACCTCCTCCAATATCCTCTCCATCAGGGCCTTTCGCGCCTCATCGCTGACCTCAATCACTTCTATCAGGGCCATCCTGCTCTTTGGGAGATCGACTTCGACTGGACCGGCTATGAGTGGATCGATTTTTCCGATGCGGCGCACAGCGTCATCTCTTACCTGCGCAAATCGGAGCATCACTGCCTCGCCTGTGTCCACAACTTCACGCCCGAGTTCCACCCGAACTACCGGGTTCCTCTGGCCAATGCAAAGAAAGTGAAAGAAGTCTTTAATACAGATGCCGCTCTCTATGGCGGTTCTAATCAGCTCAATGAGAGCGTCACTCTTTCTGAGGAAGGGTTTACGATGGCGCTAGCCCCCCTTGCCACCCATATTTTTGAGATCCATTTTGCCTAATAGAAGGCGGCAGAGGATGAGGGGCATATTCCGGGCGTCTCGTCCGATTGTTTCTTGGACTGCCGCATAAAAAGCATAGGCGGTAGGAGATAAACCCACGTTCCCGATCTTTTTCTTTGTTTTAATGGCAAAAAGTTTTGCAATTTCACTCTCGCAAAGGGGCTCAGGCATCTGCGCCAGTTCATTGAAAAACCGCTGGGCTGCCGCCTCTACTTTGGCGGCTTTGGCGCAGAGCTTGATGTAGGTTTCCGCCGTGGTTGAAGAGAGCAACTTAGCGAGCTGCAGGGCTTGTTTGATTTGATCCTGTAACCGCTGTTTTACCTCTTCCGAAGGTATGGGAGCGGCCTGAGAGGGGAGAAAATTGCGACCTACGTTCAAAAGAACGGAAGAGAAAATGAGTTCTTGGTTTTGGGGTGCTTTTCTAACTTCCCGACCGATTGTCTGTAGCACACTCTCTCGAAAGGGTCGGGCGCGAGAGGATTTTTGCATTTGAGCGAGCTCAGAGAGTTTTGTTTGAGGAGAAAGGCCATGCCAAAGTAAGAGATATTGGGCTGCTGCCGATTGGACGGTTTGAGCCGAGGTGCAGAGTTTAATGTAGCCTTCGCGTGTAGCAGAGAGTTTCCGTTTATGAAGGCCCTTGCTGAGTTGTGTTTGTAAGAGCGCCATATCGAGATCTTGCGGCAGCTCCGGAATGTCCGTTTCCTCTGGCTCTCCCATTTCTATCCGCAGCTTTGCAAGCATCTCTTCCTGTAGAGAGGTGTAGAAAGCGGGATCTAAGGGAGCCGTTAGAGGGCGGAGGCAGAGTTTCTGAATCAGAGGATAGCCATTCTCAAGATTGTCGTAGTAATTTTCCGCGGTGCTTAAGTAAATGCGGAGGATCTGTTTTTTCTCTGCGCGAGGTTCTCTTGTTTCTAGTTCTTTGATCTTGTCGACCAGGCTTTGCAAAAATTGGCTGAGCGCCTCTTTGGGTTCCCCTTTGCCTGCGGAGACTTTGTTGAGGAGTTCAGTGGCTTTTTTGCGCAGGGTGGCATCTATAGACGAGTCGATTTGGTTTGCGATTTCGGGGAGGTAGATCGTCGTATTCCAGGCATAGTAAAAAGAGCTGTTTTTAGCAAAGGAGATCGACGTATCGCCACCCATCGGCTGGGCAATGCGCAAAGTGGGGAGTGTGCCGCTGTGAGCTCCCGCATAGCTCCCTTCTCGCTTCTCTGTAGAGAGGACTTGCCCCACTTGGGTTTCCGCTTGCTTGCAGAGGTCAAAGGGGAGCTTGGTTTGATAGACCAGCAGCAACTGGTTCAGAAAGAGTTGGATGCGCCCTTCAATGTGATTTTTGAGGTCATCTTCCAATTGGGCGATGCATTCTGAATCAACTTTATGTTTTAAAACCAATTTTTCGACAGGAGACTGGATGGGTTTGTCGGAAGAAAGGAGGGCATTAGGGACATAGGAAGGGGCCAGGCCATGGGAATAGAGAAAATATTGTCGCGCAATCCCTACCGGAATTCGGGGGCCTAAATAAACTTGAGAGATTGTTGTCATGAAGAGGGAAAAGGATAGGGAATCGCGGCCTATTTGTCAAATTGTGGTAATACGGGTATAATCTATAGTACTCTATGACGAATGTAAGTCTTTTTTTCAATACGAAGATAGAAGGGTCGGGGCTTTTCGCCGCGATTGGCGATATAGGCTTGACCCCTGTTCGTTACCTATTCGATGGACAGACGGTTTGTATTGCGCCTATACGCGGATCTGAAGAGGTGAAAATTCACCACGTTGCCTCTTTTCATAAGCGGGGAAATGAGAATAAATCCGCGACCAATTGTGGGTTGCATTCATCCTCGACGGGCAAAATGCGCGCTCTTGCAGCTGTCGCGCTCCTCATTCCTGGATTGGTGCTATCTGTTTTCAAACTCCTCGCTTATCTCTTCAATGACATGAGGCAACGTCATCGCCTGGCAAAAGAGCATTTTACTCCCATCAATCGAGAGATAGGTAGCCCGTCTCGCCCAATTACCTACGACACACTAGAAAGGGCGTTGGCGCAAGACGACCCAAAGCATCGACCTATCGATACCTTGACTATTCATGGAGATGGCAACCTTACCCTCTACGAAGATCCGGGAATCCGGGCCCTAAATCCAAAGAAATTAAAATTGG
>CAYNWC010000162.1:0-2792 GCA_964400805.1 uncultured bacterium
TTGTGCGAGGGCCTCTTTCATGATCTTATGGTTGATCCCTTCGACCTTGATGTCCATTTGGAAGGCGGTGATGCCGGTGTCATCGCCGGTGATCTTGAAATCCATATCGCCGAGCGCATCTTCAGCGCCGAGGATGTCGGAGAGGATGACGTAGTCGCTTCCTTCGAGAATGAGACCCATGGCGATGCCGGCAACGGGGCGCTTCACGGGAACGCCTGCATCCATCAGGGCGAGGCAGCCGCCGCAGACAGAGGCCATCGAGGAGGAGCCGTTTGATTCAGTGATATTGGACTCGAGGCGGATGACGTAGGGGAAATCCTCTTGCTTGGGGAGGATCGCAGCGAGGGCTCTTTCAGCGAGCTTGCCGTGGCCGATTTCGCGGCGCCCGGGGGATCCGATGCGACCCACTTCGCCGACGGAGAAGGGGGGGAATGAATATTGGAGATAGAAGCGCTGCGCTCCTTCGCCATGAAGGTCTTCAAAGCGCTGGGCGGTGCTCTCTCCGCCGAGGGTGCAGACGGCGAGCGATTGCGTTTCTCCGCGGGTGAAGAGGGAGCTGCCGTGAGTGCGGGGGAGGATCGCTTGCTCGATGTCGATGGGGCGGATCTCTTTCAAACCGCGGCCGTCCATTCTCTTTTTCTCGGCGAGGACCATCTTACGCATGAGGGAGGATTGGAGGTTCTTATAGGAGACAAGGATATCGGTTTTGGAGTGTTTCGCTCCTTCGGTACAAAGGGTGTTGAGGATCGTCTCTTTGATTTCGGCGAGGGTTTTTTCCCGCTCTTGTTTTGAGGAGATGCGGAGGGCTGAGTCGAGGAGCGTTCCGGCCGCTGCGTGAACGGCTGTATTGACTTCGTGGGGGATTTTGTGAAGGGTGTCGAGTTTCTTCGGTTTGCCGATTTTCTCGCGCCAGGTGTTGAGTTGATGGCAGAAGTCATGGATCGCTTTTTGCCCCTTTTCGATCGCTTCGATCACTTGATCTTCGGTCAAAAAGTCGCAGAATCCCTCGATCATCAAAACGGCATCTTCGGTTCCGGCGAGAATGAGGTCGAGCTTGGACTCTTTCATCTCTTCGGTATTGGGGTTGACGACGAACTGGTTGTTGATGAGACCCATCCGGACGGCGCCAATGGGCTTCACGAGGGGGATATCGGAGATAACGAGCGCGGCGGAGGAGGCGCAAATCGCGAGGACGTCGGGTTGGTGAAGACCATCATAGGAAAAGACGTAGGAGAGGAGCTGTACTTCGTTATGGTATCCCTCTTCGAACATGGGGCGCAAGGGGCGGTCGATGAGGCGCGAGGCGAGGATTTCCCGTTCGGAAGGGCGTCCTTCTCGCTTGATGAATCCGCTGGCCGTGCGGCCAACTGAGGAGTATCTTTCCTGGTAGTCGACCCTTAAAGGGAGAAAGTCGATGTCGGGGCTGGCTGTGGGGGAGGCGCAGGCGGAGGCGAACACCACCGTTTCGCCGCAATGGACTAGGACGGCTCCATTGGCTTGACGGGCGACTTTGCCTGTTTCGAATTTGAGGGTTTTATTTCCGAGGGTGACTGTGAGGGTTTCGCGATGTAGCATTTCCTTTTTCTCCAAAACTTTAGGATACGAAGGTAAAGCAAGATCGCTTAAAAGACAAGGGGAGCCTTAGGCTCCCCTTCAAAAAATCATTTTCTCAGGTTCAGGCGGACGATCAAGTTCTGGTAGCGCTTGGTATCCGTTGAGTTGAGGTAGTCGAGCAGCTTGCGCCGTTGTCCGACGAGTTTCAGGAGGGCCAGTCGAGAGCTGTGGTCTTTGGGAGCCAGCTTCAAATGTTCTGTTAACTCGGCGATTCTCTCAGTTAAAATAGCGATTTGAACGTCGGCTGAGCCGGTGTCTTTCTCGTGTAACTGAAATTTTTTGGTGATCTCTTCCTTGGTACCTTTATCTAAAGACATGGAGTGAAGTTCCCCGATTTTAAGAGTTTATTGACCCCCATTATATCGGATTTTGATTAAAGGGGCAATGGGTGTCGATTTTTCTCTGGAGAAAAGGGGGGTTTTGCTATGCTTTCAAAACAAATTTAACCCCCTGAAACTATGAAAAATCCATTTGAAAGTTTACAAAATTGGACCCATGAGGTCCTGAACGCGATCAAGCGAGACATCAAAGTCGATCATTTGCACACCGACCCCGTTTTCTATCGCAAACATTTTGGGAACCGGCCGCAGAATCGGCTGACGGCGGAGGAGATTTTTGCCGCCTATGAAAAGGAATTGATCGAGGGCAACCAAGAGCTTTCCGAGTGGGTGGTGAACCGCTGGGTCTTTAAACATGGCGATCTCTATCAACACTTTGCTGAGCGGTTGAGCCAGGTGAATCCGGAGTTCAATCAGATTGAGCGGCTGAACGAAGAGGAGAGCGAGGCGATTTTGAAAGGGGCGGAGAAGTTTGAGGCGATCCCCACGTTTTTGTTTGCTCTCTTAAATGGTGTGGTGTTCCCAGCCTCTATTCTCGAGCGGTTGCGGCAAGCTGCCGAGGTGGAAAAAGCGGCGCAATCCAAACAGCAAGTGGCGGATAATGAACAGAAAAATTTAGAAAAAATCATCGCCGCCCATCAAAGGGAGATCGCCCGGATGCAAGACAGAATCGATGGCGTCCAGAAAAAATATACGCGAGATACAGAGGCGTTGAAGAAACAGATTAAGGCGCTCCAAAAACGATGAACCTATCCGCAAAGTATAGCGTCGGTCTTTGGAGGCTTTTCGGCCCCAGCGCCCCAAAAAACGAAACGTTTTTCGGGTCCCCTCAGCGTTCGC
>CAYNWC010000163.1:0-2791 GCA_964400805.1 uncultured bacterium
TGCGTTACACAAGCTTGTTCTATACAAATACTCTTCTCTTCTTCCACTGTCAAAACAGAACTGGTTAGTCGAGCTAACCTTTTTCATTTCTTTTAGTGTTCTAATTGAAACGAAGATAAGAACATACAAAACTTCGCCTATTTTTAGCAATCTTTTCTCAAAAAATCTATGCAAGTAGCTTAAAAAGAAGTACTTAAGAAATGCATATAGATGTCGGGGTTTTGCGGAGCAGATGAGCGAAGCGAATCGGCCCCTCAGGAGAGCCGCGCGCGGCTCTCCTGAGGGGCTTGAAAATGAGATCCCGACGTCTATGTGTTTTTTTAAATCAGTCCGAGGAGCGTGTCTTGGAGGATGAAGATGGCCACACCGGCGAGATAGCTGATGAGGGCTGTGAGACTAATGCGCTTGAAATACCAGACGAAATCGACTTTCTCGAGTCCCATGAAGGCGACCCCAGCTGCGGAGCCGATGATCAGAATGCTGCCCCCAGTGCCCGCGCAGAGGGCGAGCATCTGCCAAAGATAGGAGTCGGTGGGATAGGTATGGAGGTCCCACATTCCCATTCCAGCTGCTACGAGAGGGACGTTATCGACGATGGCGGAGATGAGGCCGATCAGCGTGGCGATGATGGAGAGATTGCCGATGGTCTCATTGAGAAAAACGGCGATGTGGCGTAAGTAGCCAGCGACGTCGAGGGCGCTGATGCAAAGTAAGATGCCGAGGAAGAAGAGGACGCCCGATGTATCGATCCGCGTGAGGACGTGGGGCAATCGGAGATGCTGACGGGTCTCATGAGAGGCGTGGATCAGGTCGGTGACGAGCCAAACAAAGCCCAAAGCGATGAGAATGCCCATGAAAGGGGGCAATCCGGTGAAAGCCTTAAAGACGGGGACAAAGATCAACGCGCCAATCCCGCAATAAAAGACGAGGCGCGCTCCCGGTTCCACTTCTTCTTCGTGAGCGAGTTGCACCACTCGCGGATACGTTCCCGTGAGATTCCACCCCAAAATGAGCAGCGCGACCACTAAAGTGACAAGACTGGGGATCAGGAGGAATTTCATCACGCTCAATGTGGTGATGTTGCCATTGATCCAGAGCATGGTGGTGGTCACATCGCCGATGGGCGTCCAAGCGCCTCCCGCATTGGCGGCGATGACGATCAGCGATCCCAAAATCATCCGGTCTTTGGGCTCTGCGATGAGTTTCCGCAACAGCGAAATCATCACAATTGTCGTAGTCAAGTTATCGAGAATCGCGGAGAGGACAAAGGTGGTGAATCCCATGACCCAGAGGAGCTTTCTCTTCGAGCTGGTGTGAATGAGATCGGTGATCACCTTGAACCCTTTATGCACATCGACCACCTCGACGAGGGTCATGGCGCCCATCAAGAAAAAGATGATCTGGCTCACCTCATTGAGCTTTTCGCCAAGGGCATGGGGATCTTCGTTCACAAAAAAGAGAAACATCCAGCAAAGGACAGCCATCAGAAGAGCTGAGGCGGTTTTGTTGATATTGATTTTATGCTCAAAAATGATGGCTAAATAGCCGACGATAAAAACGAGAATGATCATATCAGTTCCTTTTGGAGTATATCGTGCATGCGGAGGAGGCCGATGACCCGCCCCCCTTCTAATACCGGAAGGACGGTGACGGGCCGCGTGGGGGTTTCTTCCATCCGCTGCATCGCCTCAATGGCCAGTTGATCGGGAGAGATGCTCTTCGGCGAGGCGGTCATCAGGGCAGAGAGCGTCATCCGGAGGGCATCGGGCCCCTTTGTTTGAATGGCTCTGCGTAAATCGCCGTCCGTAAAAATCCCTTGAAGCATCTGTTTTTCATCGGTTACGAGCAAACAGCCGCATCGCTTGATCGAGAGTTCGTGGAGCACATCCATCAGTCGATCGGTAGGACGACAGAGCGGAAGCGCCTGCTCCTTCAGCATCAGATCGGCGACCTTGAGAGTGATCTTGCGGCCCAACAAGCCTCCCGGATGATTCGCAGCGAAATGGGCCAATGAAAAATTCTTCGATTGCATCAAGGCGACCGCCAAACAGTCTCCAAAAATGAGTTGGGCCGCGGTGGAGGTCGTCGGAGCCAGATCGTAGGGGCAAATTTCCCGTTGGATGGGCAAAAGGATTGTCAGGTCGCAAAGAGCCGCTAACTTGGACTGAGTCGCAGAGACCGCAGCGATGGTAAATGCCCCTCGTTTCCGAATGTGAGGCACCAACTCCACCAGCTCCTGGGAGGCCCCACTTTTGCTGAAACAGATGAAGACATCTTGCGGCGAGACAAAGCCGATATCGCCGTGCAGCGCATTGACCGGCGAGAGGAAGAAGGAGCGGGTCCCCGTCGAGAGAAACGTCGTCGCAATCTTCTCGGCGATATGGCCGCTTTTGCCCACGCCCGACAAGATCACAATGCCCTGGCAAGCGAGGAGTTTTTCTAAGATTTTTTGTCCCTGAGCCAAGTCGACCGAATCGAAGAAATAGTCGAGGTATTTTCTCTGGTCCCTGAACAACTTGTTTAGCATAACACCTAATTTTACAAACTGGTATAGTTAAACGAAAAGGATATTTATGCAGAAGGTGCCGATTGCGGTTGCGGAAGGAGATGGAATTGGACCAGAAATCATGCGAGCCACGCTCCAGATTCTCACTGCTGCAGGCGCGCAAATCGAGATCCATCCGATCGAGATCGGCGAAAAAATGTATCTCAAGGGATTTGCCACGGGAATGGATCCCGCTATGTGGGAGATCATCCGAGAGACCAAGGCTTTCCTAAAGGCCCCCATCAC
>CAYNWC010000164.1:0-2785 GCA_964400805.1 uncultured bacterium
AGACTGGCTGAATGGACAACCAGCCCGCACTCGAGTGCAGATTTCCAAGAGGCTTTCAAAAATTGAAGACCATGGGTATTTTGGGGATCATAAATCTGTTTCCTATTATGAGAAAGGGGCGTTGAAGGATGCCGTATGGGAACTGCGGTGGGATGATGGAAAAAGAGTCTATTACTCGTATTTCCCCGAGAAAAAGATTTTACTGCTTTTAGGAGGCAATAAAAATGGTCAAGACAAAACTATTTCAGAAGCGAAGAACATTTACATCAAAGCGATCAAAATCGTTCAAAAAAAGAGATAAACGTGTCGCTGTTATGCGCGATGACGTTGGCATTACTGCATTCAACCCTGCCGAAACGTTGGAAGATGTAAAATTAATTGGTGCTGCGATCATGGAATGTTTGATTGAAAATGATCCTGATGGGGTAATGGAGGTTGTTGAAAGTCATCTGGAAGCAATCAACAAATCGAAATTTCTTGAAGAAGCAGGGGTCCCTCGTTCGACCATGTATAATCTGTTGAGAATGAAAAATCCCACGATCAGGACTTTAGCTAAAATCATGCATGCCGCTCATCATTAAATATGGAACTAGAAGCAAGGGTTTGGAAGGACGGGAAGTTTTGGCTGATTGAGGTTCCTGCGTTAGATTTGATGACGCAGGGGAAAAGTCGAAAAGACGCGTTAGATATGGCTAAAGACGCTATATTAGGACTCCTTGAATGCTACTTCGAGTCAGAGGTAGACAAGAATATTTCCATTACTGTCACTGATTATGGCAAAGAGTTGGTGGGGATTACTTCGAACAACACCAAACTTTTACTGGCGCTTTCCTCGATCAGGCAAAGGGAAAAAAGCGGGCCCTCCGCATAAAGCCCAAAAATCGGGAAAATATTTTTACCACCCGCGAACAAAGTTCGCTAGAGCCCACAGAGAACACAGAGGCGAGGGAAGCCCTCGCGCTCCCCGAGATTAGGGTATTCTGTTTTCTTCTTCTTTTTTCTTCTCTGTGAGCTCTGTGATCTCTAGCAAACTTTGTTTGCGGGTGGTTGAAAAATTCTACAAAGGTGCTTGTTCCCTCGCCGTTCATGAGCGGTGTAAAATCGTCTCGAGTGATCGGCTTTCGGCGAAGAATTCGTGTAGGATCCGCTGGGCGATAGAGGGAGCATCGAGTCCTAACTCTTTTAGTAGCTCGGAATTGCTGCCAAATTGAACCCACAGATCGGGAACTCCAAAGTTGAGCACCTCGGCATCGCGGATCCCTTGTTGGACGAGAAAGTTATTGAAGATCATGCCGAGACCGCCATTGAGAGAGTGCTCCTCGATGGTGGCGACAAAGCGATGGGTGGAGAGAAGATGGGTGAAGAGGTCGAAATCAAAGGGCTTGAGGAAGATGGGGTCGACGACGGTGGCCGCGATGCCGTGGGATTGAAGGAGCTCGCGGACGTGAAGAGCGGTCTGGCAGGTGTGGCCGAGAGCGATGAGGAGTAGGTCTTTTCCTTGGGCGAGTATCTGTCCCTTTCCAGGGATTCGTTTTTGAAGGGGAAGGTCGGGTTCTTCGGTTTCGAGGTTGGGGTAGCGGATGGCGCAGGGTTTGCCCCAATCAAAACTGCTGGTGAGGAGCTCTTTAAGAAGGTGACCGTCGCGCGGTTGGGCGATGATCATGTTGGGCATGGCATTGAGGAAGCCAATGTCGTAGATGCCGTGATGGGTGCTGCCATCGGGTCCGGAGAGGAAAGAGCGATCGAGGGCGAAGACGACGGGGAGTTCTTGCATGCAGACGTCTTGGAAGAGGTTGTCGAAAGCTCGCTGGAGGAAGGTGGCGTAGATGGAGACGACGACTTTTTTCTTTCTGCTGTGGGCGAGGCCGCCGGCAAAGGTGACGGCGTGCCCTTCGGCAATGCCGACGTCGAGGCAGCGGTCGGGATAGCGCTGCATAAACTCATCGAGGCAAGAGCCGGCCGGCATAGCGGGAGTGATGCAGAGAATGTGTGGGTCGGCGTCGGCGAGTTTGAGGAGGTGACGGCCGAAGATTTTGGGAAAGGTGGGCTTGGAGGAGGGAGTGGGGAGGAATTTGCCGCTGCAGAGGTCAAAGGGCTTGGCGCCATGATAGGGAGTGGGGTTGGCGATGGCGATGGGCATCCCTTTGCCTTTGATGGTCATGACGTGGAGGAGGACGGGATGGGGATTGTTTTTGAGCGCTTCGAGCGTTTTGATGAGTTGACCGAGGTCATGTCCATCGATGGGACCTACGTAAGAGAGGTTGAACTCTTCAAAGAAAGTGGCGGGGCTGACGAGGTTCTTCATCGATTCGGTCATTTTTTGACCGAGCTTTTCGAGCTTGGGGCCATAGCTGGGGACCTTCGCGAGGATAGCCTGGATTTCCTGGTAGACGCGATTGGAAACGGGATTGCTGAGAAGGCGGCTGAGAATGCACTTGATATTGCCCACGTTTTGGGAAATCGACATCGCATTGTCGTTGAGAATGGCGATAAAACGGCTTAAGTTTTTGGGGACGTTGTTGAGCGCTTCCAGAGTGAGGCCACAGGTGAGGGACGCGTCTCCCAAAATGGGGATGACGTGCTCTTGGCTTTGATCGAGGTCGCGCGTTTTGGCGACGCCGAGGGCGAGAGAGAGAGCAGTGCCAGCGTGGCCGGCGAAAAATAGATCGTGCTCCGATTCTTTGGGATGAGAAAAGCCGCAAAGGCCCCGGTATTTCCGGATCTGGTCGAAGCGGCCGTTGCGGCCGGTGAGGAGTTTGTGGGGATAGGATTGGTGGCTCACGGC
>CAYNWC010000165.1:0-2698 GCA_964400805.1 uncultured bacterium
AAACCACGCACCCAGGACTTTTAATACTCGTTCAACGACTCCGCGGGAGCAGTATGATCCAGATGACTGCGGTCAACTTTGGAAAAACGCGCGCGCAACAATTGCTCGAAATGCCCTCCGTCCGCCAAACCACCGCCATCGATCTGATCACGGGCCTCGCCGAGAAAAAACCGCTCGAATCCTCCACGGTGCACATCGATCTGCCACCTTTATCTGGAAAATCTTTACTCTTCCAAGTAAAGTACTACGACTAGTGCCACAACTTAAAAATTCTCACAGGAAGTTGTGCCCAGATTTTTCTGTCCAGCAAAGCGCGGAGCGCGCCGGCAACTTGGATCAAGTTGTCTAGCGCGAGCGCAAAGCTGGGCGGGAAAAGATGGGTCAACTTCCCTGAGAATTTTTAAGTTGGGGTACTAAATGAGATTTACTGTGGTTTGCGCTCCGGGGATCGGCGACGCTTTGATCCTCCATATCGTCTCGCACAATCTGGTCCTGGCTGGGCATGAAGTCACGACGGTGACGCCTCATCGCTTTGGCCGCTGGCTCGCCAATTACCAGTTCGGTGATCTCGGCGAATGCGACGCCATCTTCCTCCAACACGACAACAGCGCCCGCTCGAAAGAAATCCACAAACTCCCCCTGCCAGTCTATACTTTTTATGGCAGCCATCTGCTCGAAAAACATGGACCGCTCCGGATCGGCTGCGACTATGTCTGCGACCTCAACCGCTCGATGGTCGACAATGTCCTCTCAGCTCTACGGCTCCTCTTTGGGATCGATCCGACTGCGGATAATGGCTTTAAAGCCCCGGGAGGCCTGGTTCATCGCCGCTTCCGCAAGCGGGTCGCCATCCACGCCACGAGCGGCGATCCAGCCCGGAATTGGCCCCACGCCAAGTTTGTGGCAGTCGCCCAATGGCTTGCATCTGAAGGGTATGAGCCCATATTTCTCCCCCTATTCCCCAATCTGGAAGACTTAGCCTCCTTTGTTTATGAGTCGGGCTATTTCTTGGGCAATGACTCGGGACCCGGCCACCTCGCCTCCTGCCTCCAAATCCCCCACCTGATCATCGGGCGCAGCGAACGGCATATGCGCCACTGGCGCCCCGGCTGGACCCCGGGCAAAATCGCCCTCCCTCCCCGCTGGATCCCCAACTGGAAAGGGCTCCGCTTCCGAGAGAAACACTGGAAAAACATGATTACAAAAAATCAAGTAATTAAAGGATTAAAACAGAGCGTATTGAGCAATTAAATGTAATTAAATTGTATATGTACTAAAATTAAAAGAAGGTGAACCATGAAAGATCTTCCCCATCACATCAAGAAGTTGAACCGGCGCGTCATCCGTTCGGTGCATCGGGAAGAGCAGCAAGAACTTCCTGACATTCCCGTTTGGCCTGAATCTGAACGGCAAAAGAAGAAGAAGGCGAAGATTCGGGTGAAGCAGGAGAAACGCTCCCACCCTTCCACCACTCCTACTCCCGAAGAGAGGAATCAGACCATGAAAAAGGGGCGGGTCCCAGGCTTTGATCGGATCAATAATAATACGCCAAAACATGCCCGCGCGACCAAGAAAAAAACCCCTCGTATCTAAGAGTTTAAACATGTTAAGATAGGGCCATGCGGATCGCCCATGTCTCTGATTTTCACTTTACCCGTCTCTCCTGGAATCCCTTTCGCCTCTTTTCCAAGCGGATTCTAGGGAACATCAATTGGATCATCGCCCGCAAAGACCATTTTTTTGAAAGTCAGCTAGAGCCGCTTCCCGATCTCTTTCAAGAGCTGGGCGTCGATTGGGTTCTTTTGGGGGGCGACTTTTCGACCACCGCCCTGAAAAAAGAATTTGAGAAGGCCTCCTCGTTCATCAACCGCATCGCGCAGCCGTGGATCGCCATTCCGGGCAATCACGACCACTATACCTTTCGCAGTTATCGGCAGAAGCATTTCTATCGCCACTTCACCAATCCCCGGCAGACAGCTACCCATCCGGCCGAGCGCTTTACCCTCAAAGAGCACGGTCTTGAAGCCCATCCCCTCGGCCCGGGCTGGTGGGTCATCGCCCTCGATACCGCCCTCGCCACTCCCCTCCACTCTTCCGAAGGGCGTTTTTCTCCCCAACTCGAAAAGACACTCAATGACGCTCTCTCCCTCATTCCCGCCTCCGATTCGATCGTTCTTCTCAACCACTTCCCCTTCTTTGAAAATGACAACCCGCGCCACAAACTGATCCGCGGCAGTGCGCTGCAACAGCTCCTCCAACAACATCCTCGCATCCGCCTCTATCTCCACGGTCACACCCATCGCCACACCGTCGCCGATCTCCAGATCAGCGGCCTGCCCCTCGTCCTCGATAGCGGCAGCTGCGCCCAAGGGCGCAAAGGGGCCTGGAACCTGATCGATCTCGAGTCCGAGGGCTGCACTGTCTCTACCTATCGATGGGATCATCGTTGGACCAAAACCCGCACGGAAAAGTTCTCATGGACACGGAAGTAGACATAGAGCCTTGGTTCGCTGAGGGGCTTCGCTTCCAATGCACCGGTTGTGGCCAGTGTTGCACCGGCTCGCCTGGGTATGTCTTCTTATCTCATCGCGATATCGAAAACCTCTCCGCCCACTTCAGTCTCGATCAGGCGACCTTTCTCCAAACTTACACCCGTTTCGTCGATGGGCAATACGCCCATCTCGACCGGCCCAATTCT
>CAYNWC010000166.1:0-2694 GCA_964400805.1 uncultured bacterium
ATCAGACGGATTTCCCACCTATCACCTCGCGGCGGTGGTCGACGACCATTTGATGGAAATCTCCCACGTCATCCGCGGCGATGAGTGGATGAGCTCAACTCCCAAACACATCCTCCTCTATGAATCGTTTGGATGGACCCCTCCCGTCTACATGCACATGCCTTTACTTTTGGGTAAAGATGGCAAAAAACTGTCGAAGCGCAAAAATCCGACTTCAATTTTCTATTTCCGAGATAGCGGTTATTTACCCGAAGCTTTGATGAACTTCTTGACGCTCATGGGCTACAGCATGCCGGCAGATCAAGAGGTCTACGAACTCGATGCCATCATCCGCGATTTTGATCCAAAACGGATTGGCATTTCAGGCGCCTTTTTCGACATCCAAAAACTCAACTGGGTCAATCAGAAACGGATCATCGAGACGATTCCCGAAGCAAAGCTCTGGGATCGGCTTGTCGAATGGAATTTCAATGAAACCTTCATGCGCAAGTTAATGCCGCTCATCCACACCCGCATTAAAACATTCGGCGACTTCATTCAGCTGTGCGACTTTTTCTTTATCAACGATCTGAAGCTTACGCCCGATTTGCTCTGTCCGAAAAATACAGCTCCCGAAACGGTTACCTGCCTTCTACAGACCCTCATTTGGAGTCTGGATGAGCAAGAAAATTGGAGCGGAGAGGCTCTGGAAAAAGCGTCCCACGAAGCCGCTGAAGCCTTCGGTCTGCATCACAAAAAAGTGATCATCCCCCTCCTCTTTGCCACGATCATGGGAAAGCTCCAAGGACCTCCTCTCTACGATTCGGTCACCCTCCTCGGCAAAGATCGGACTCGCGTTCGCCTCATGACAGCGATCGAACTGCTGGGTGGAATCTCCAATAAAAAAATGGATCAACTGAAGAAGAGTTGGGAAAAGAGAAACTGTAAAGACCTCGTCATTGCGACAGGGGTTCAGCAATAACGGGTTCCGCTTCCGTTGCCGTTTCATGGGATTTAGAGATGACATATGTCCGATTTTGGCTGCCGCCGCTACCGCAAGCTGTGAAAAACAAGAGTGCACTCAATACCCAGAAAAGACGCATGATTCTCAAACCCTTTTTTCTCCCTATAACGTTTTTTAGCCCCCCCTGTCTATAGAAATGTACAACCGCACGCACCCTTTTCACGCCCGCATCAAACAACGCGCTCTCCTCACCGGGCCTACTTCTACCAAGAAAACCTATCATCTCTCCCTCGATCTCTCTGCAGGGGAGTTCCCCTTCCAAGTGGGAGACAGCATTGCCGTTCTTCCGATAAACGATCCCACCCTTGTCGATCGGATTATCCACACACTCCAGGCGACCGGAAACGAGGAGATTTTCGATGCGCGCTCTAATACCACACACCTTTTCCGCGACTATCTGCTCCATAAGGCCAACCTTCACAAAGTCTCCTTCCACAAGCTCTTTCCCGTCGAAAAAACCTCCAGCCCCCTCCTCGAACTCCTGCAGTCCCATCGCCCTCATCCCACCGAACTGTGCAAAGTGCTCCTCCCCCTCATGCCCCGCTTCTACTCCATTGCCTCCTCTCCGAAAGTATTCCCCCAGGAGATCCACCTCCTCGTCGCCTTTGTCGAATACACACTGAACGAGCATCGCTATTTTGGCGTGGGAAGCCATTTTCTCTGTCGCGAAGCCGCTATCGAATCGACGCCCATCCCCATCTACTTACAGCCCTCCCATCACTTCGCGCTTCCCGATCCAAATGCCTCGATCATTCTCATCGGTCCAGGCACAGGGATTGCCCCTTTTCGCGCCTTTCTGCAAGAGCGCCTAGCGACCCAAGCGCCCGGACTCAACTGGCTCTTTTTCGGCGAAAGAAACCGCGCCTCCGACTTCTATTATTCCGACTTTTGGGAAGAACTCGAAAAACAGGGGCGTCTTCGCCTCGATCTCGCCTTCTCCCGCGACCAAGCGGAAAAAGTCTACGTGCAGCACAAAATGCTCGAGAATAAAAAAACTCTCTGGGAATGGATCCAACGGGGCAGCTACCTCTATGTCTGCGGAGATGCGCAAGAAATGGCAAAAGATGTCGATGCCGCTCTTCAAAGAATCGTTCAAGAAGAGGGATCTATGACTGAAGAAGAGGCGCGTAAATATCTGAAAACCCTGCGCGCCGAAAAGCGGTATCTCTTAGACGTCTATTGACATAATGGTCATGATGCAGAAGCACTGCAGGCCATCGCCGCAGCCGAAATCGGTCAATCCATCGCCCGATGTGGCCGTAATTCCCACGGCATTCGGTTTGATTTTTAGAACCGACGAGACTTTCTTTTTCATCGATTCGATTTTCTCTTCGAAATGGAGCCGTTTTTCCTCAATGGTTAAAGCCACATTGACAATCTTCTGTTTCCCCAAGGTCTCCAACGCTTTTTACAAGTAGACCTGGCTGTCTGTGATCCCATCTTTGCGGCAAAGATCCCGAGCGATCCCACCGAGAATGGGAACTCCCGATAAAGAGGTGATCGCATTGCAAATCGCGTGGTAGACAATATCCCCATCGGAGTCGGCGTCCAAGCCGGGAACCCCATCAAAAATCACGCCTCCTACAATGCAAGGCTTCGAAGAATCAATGGGTAAAAAGCGGTGACTGTCTTGACCAATCCCTGTACGAAAAATAGGCTGCTGCCTTTCCATAGATAGTATGATTGTGCCA
>CAYNWC010000167.1:0-1083 GCA_964400805.1 uncultured bacterium
TCGAGGAGATTGAGGTAGTAGGCCTGGTACTCTTCGGGAGTCGAAGGGGTGGGACTCTTCAGGCCGAGGAAGGTGAGATCTGCATGTTGTGACTGCGCTTCAAAGTGGGCGAAGAAGTTCTCTTCGGGATCGACGAAGGGGGCAAATTCGAGCTGCTCCATCCGGAGTTCAGAGCGCTGCTTCTCGAATTGGGCGAGTAACTTGGCCTTATAGGCCTCATCTTTGGCAATCATTTTAATGCAGATTTTCGCGCGAGGCCATAACTTGCTTTGCTGGAGCAGGAAGGAGAGGGCCAGGCAAAGCTCAAAATTGCCGGGATACTTGCCGCGCCACCAGAGGTTGATTTGCTTATTTTTGCGCGTGGGATCGGAAAAAAGATAGTCTTTGATCGGGTCGTCCTTGAGCAGGATGAGGTTTTTGTGTTGGGCGTGGATGTCGAAGAGGAGACGGATGTCGGTCCGTTCTGAGACGGAGAGAAAGATGGTGTTGGGTTTGAGAATGCCGAGGCCATAGTTGCGGACGATCTGGTCGTAGCCGATGTAGGGGAGGGGACAGACGTTGAGGTGGAGGTGAGAGGGGATCTTGAATCCTTGGAGATCCTTCTTGAGGTTGTCGTAGGTCTCTTGAACCCTTTCGTTGGTAGGAACCGTGGCCCCAAAGGTGAGAAATCCTTTTTCCTGATTGAGGGCGTGGGAGAGGTAGGCGAGATTTTTCCGCACTACAGGGGGATCAAAGAGGGTGAGGATATGGGGCCGCCAGGTCTTGGCGCTGACTTTGAGATTGCTGAGTTTCACAGTTCCTTTGTGGACAAAGAAGGAGAAAATGGCGTGTTTGAGATCGTCCCAATTGCCCTGGATTTTGCGTTTGGTAGTCCACATGTAAAAGAGGGTGACGAGGCCGATGGCGATGAAGGCGGCGCCCGGATTGATCATAAACATCGCGATGAGGCAGCCAATAGAGCCCGCCAGAGAGAGAAACCAAGGAGTCCTGATAGAGGGGCGCCAGCTGGGGTTACGCATGAACGACTCGAAAAAGGCGATGAAGTTGAGCAGGCCATAGGAGATTAGGCACGCCATCGTGAGG
>CAYNWC010000167.1:1093-2621 GCA_964400805.1 uncultured bacterium
CGATCTAGGATGGGGATGATCTGATCGATATCGGTGCTGAGGGTCAGCGTGAGGCCAAGAACGAAGACGAGGATGGTGGCGATCCGGGGTTGATTCGTGGGGCCGTATCCTTTGGAGAGAAACGTGGGGAGGATTCCATCGCGGGCCACGGCTTGGATGACGCGCGGGCCGCCGAGAATGGCGCCGAGGGCGCTCGAGAGGGTGGCCGACCAGATGCCGGCGATGATGAGGGAGCCTATCTTAGAGCAATAGTAGAGGATGAAGGGATAGGAGCGGAGGAGCTCGGGGGGGACGAGGTAGGAGAGATAGAGGGCAATGCTTAAATAGGTGAGGGAAACCAGGCCGATTGCCGCGAGAGTGCCCAACGGGATGGAGCGGGAGGGATTGCGCAGATCGCCCGACATGGCCATGCCGCTCTCGATGCCCGTCATTGCGGGGAAAAAGAGAGCGAAGGCCGACCAGAAGGTGAGGGAAGTCGTCTCGGGCAGAGAGGTCAGGTTTTCGGGAGGGGCGCTACCCCAGAAAATGGCGCTGATGGAGATGGCGAGAGTGGTGAAAATCAGGGTTTGGGCCTTGAGGGCAAAGTCGGTCGAGATATAGGAGATCAAGACGAGGATTGCGAAGGTGGCTGTTTTCAAGACGGGCAAAGGGGCGATCGGGAAGAACTCGTGAAAAGAGAGGGAAAAGCCGGTGATGCAAAGGGAAATGGAGCAGAGCTGTGAAATGCAGCTCAAGATCCCTAAGGCGCTGCCAAATTCAATCCCCAACGAGCGGGAGATGAGGAAGTAGGCGCCGCCGCCGCGCACCCTCATATTCGATACAATGGCAGAGAGAGAAAGGCCCGTGATGAGGAGAAGCAGGGCGGAGAGGGTGATGATGAGGCTCATTTGAGCGATCCCCGTGTGCCCCAGAACCCAGCCCAGGCGCAAAAAGAGGATGACGCCGATCATTTGCAGGACGTCGGGCATGAACACCCCTTTTAACGTCCCAAACTTTCCATCTTTATTTTTTTTAAACATGAGGGCATGGTACCATTTTTAGGAAGGTAACTGAAGGACTTTTCTATATGGAAGTGAAAATCGGCGTATCAAAAAAAGTTTTAGACGAAGTGTGTGAATCGCTGCGCGATTATTTGGCGAGCACCTATGCCCTCTATCTCAAGACGCAAAATTTTCATTGGAATGTGAGGGGGCCTCAGTTTTACTCCCTCCATTTGCTCTTTGAAAAGCACTATGAAGATTTAGCTCAGGCGGCCGATGAGATCGCCGAGCGGATTGTTAGTTTAGGCGGTGTTGTCGATGCGACCTTTTCGGGCTTTGCGGAGCGGTCAAAGGTCAAGGATTCGAAAAAGAAGTTGTCGGAAAAGGAAATGATCAAAGAGCTGGTGTTGGGGCATGAGACCCTTTCGGCCCAAGGGCGCCCTTTGGTCAGCCGTTTTCAAGAACTTCACGATGACGCCTCCTCTGACATGCTCATCAAGCGCCTTGCGGTCCACGAAAAAGCGGCCTGGATGCTCCGCAGCCACTTA
>CAYNWC010000168.1:0-2620 GCA_964400805.1 uncultured bacterium
GAGGTATTCTTGGAGCGGATTGATGTGGAAGAGGCTGGAGGTGTGGTGGGAATCGCGGAGGATTTCGAGGTGCTGGGCAGGGGAGAGGAGGGGATGGTAAGCCCAGTGTTTGAAGGTGGCGAAGGGAACGGCTTCTGATGGGTATTGTTTCCACCAAAGGACGAGGCCGGGCATGTCGGGGGTGGAGACTGTGGTAAGGCTGAGCGGTTCGTATTGGGAGTAGGGGATTTGTTTTTGCCAACGGATGACTTTTGTGCCGCAGATGCCGAGGTCTTTGAGAATAGGGTAGACTTCAGGGGGAATGGTCCCGAGATCTTCGGCAATGGGGAGGAGAGTGGTGGCGTCGAGCATCATACTGAGCAGTTCGGTTCCGTGGGCGGGCCATAGAGATGGATCGGGAGGGAAAAAGGCGCCTTTGGTGGGTTTTTGGCCTTTGGGAATGCCCCAAATGCGGAAGAAACCAACGACGTGATCGATGCGATAGATGTGGAAGAGCCGCTCGGCAACTTTGAGCCGCTGTTTCCACCAGGCAAAGTGGGTTTTGCGCATGGCGTCCCAATTGAAGAGCGGAAATCCCCAATATTGGCCGAGGGGATTGTAGTAATCAGGCGGTGCGCCGGCAGCGATGTTGAGATGGAAGAGGTGGGGATTGGCCCAGACATCGGCGCTGTCGGGACTGACAAGGATAGGAACGTCGCCAATGAGAAAGACGCCTTTTTTGGTGGCATGGGCGCGGACTTCGGCGAGTTGTTGAAACGCGTGGTATTGGGCGGTAATGTGGGGTGCGAGCTTGGCGGGGGAGAGTGCGGGGAGTGGCGTGGGCCAATCGGTCCAGTTTTTGTCTTGAAAACGGGCTTTGTAAGCTTTGAATTGGGCGTAGGAGTGGAGCCAGGGATTTTGGTCGAGGAAGGATTGGGGTGGTGGCGTATTGGAATGGGGCGCGAGGTAGCGGGGATTGAGCGCGCAGGAGGAGATCGGGTTGTAGGGGCTGGGGTCGGAGCCGCTGTCATTGAGGGGAAGGAGCTGGATGCAGTCGAGGCCGAGGGAGTGGCACCAGTCGATGCGGGGGATGTGATCGAGGAAGGGGGCGGGGCCTTTTTTGGGGGGGAGGCCGACGAGGGGAAGGCAGATGCCGTGATGGGGACGGAGGCCGATGGGTTGCCAGTGAGGCGCGGCCTTCACTTGAGCCCGAAGGGGTTGGTCGTGCGGGTGGGCGGCGCAGATTGGCCGCTGGCGATGGCTTTGGTCCAACTGTCGGCCATTTCGAGGAAGGCGCCGATGAGGCCAGCGAGGCGATCGCCGGTGAGGATTTGAAGCGGATATTTTTGGAAGAGGGTGAGATGATTGGTGTTTGCGAGGTAGGCGAAGATGCCGGTGCGGGGATCGGGAAGGGCATTGGCTTTTAGGGCTTCGCGGAAGATGTTCTCGCGGAATTTGCCGGGAGGTACTTCGATAAGCTTGGAGAAAATCCAGAGGTTTTCTTGAGAAATATCGAGTTGGAGCTGGATGGTGATTTGTTCGTGGAGGCGGAGGGAACAGGCGTGCGATTTATCGACATGCAGAGCGAGATGAAAAACTTTGCCGAGTTGTTGCAGAAGCTCTTCAAATTGATCGGTCATTTCTCCTCCTCCTCTTCTTCCTCAAGCAGGTCTTCGAGCTTTTCGAGGGTGTCGATGAAGGCTTTGAGCAGTTCATCGCGATGACGGGGATCGCGAAAGTATTTGGGCGCGATTTGCTTGAGGGCGTCGCGCATTTGGGAGAAGATGATGATTTGCGCGGCTATTTCTTCTCCAATTCCCATGAGTTTTGCGGCTTGCAGAATCTTTTCCGGATTCATGAACCGCTCGCTGAGAAGTTTGATGAAGATCCGAGAGATCGCTTCAAAGCCGAGGCGTGTAGGGAGCATGAGGTTGTAAGAGGCGAATTCCCTCTCCATGAGGCGAGTGCGCGATTGGAAGAAGCGGAATACGCCCAAAATGCCCTGCATCGAGCGGGTTTCGTCGACGAGGCGCTTGAGTTCGGCGCGCTGGATCGAGGGGCCTTTCGATTTGAGATCAGAGCCTAAAGAGTGGAGCATGAAGTTGATGGCCGATTTCAGTTTCGGATAGGGGAATTTTTCGGTGAGTTCATCGAAGAGTTTAATCGGCTCCCGCGGATTGAGCGTGATGTCCCGGTAGAGATCGCGCAAGCTGGTGGGTGAGCCGAGTCCTTCTTTGGCAAATTCGCGGGCCTGCGCGCCCATGTTGCGGCCGGCTTTGATTTCGCGAGATTTGTCTTTGTTGAGTTTGTCTTTGGCTTCTGCCGTCGCGGCGAGTAAAGAGGCTTCAGAGGTCTCGATGAGGAAATCGAGGGCTTCATCGGCCAGAGCTGCGTCAGGATAGATATCGGCGACTTTTTTGAGAACGTCGTCGGGGGTATCGGTTGAGGAGAGGTGGGAGCGGAGGATGCGGAGAGTTTTTGCGTTGAGTTCGTAGTTGTTTTTCTGGAATTTTTCTGAGGCTTCATCAACGGTTGCGACGTCGATGATTTTTTCGTCGACTTCGTCTGTTTCTTCGGTTTTTTGTGGCTCTTTGGAGTTGATTTCTTTGAGGGGGCGGAACCGTTGTGCGGTGGTCATCGG
>CAYNWC010000169.1:0-2604 GCA_964400805.1 uncultured bacterium
CCCCGCGCAAAAGCCCCTGGGCTTAGAAAGTAAAAGTTTCATAGGAGGAAATTATGAGAGGGAAGGTGATATTAATCAAGAGGGGGAAGGTCATCCAATCCCCGTATTAGAAATTTACGAATTTAAGAATACGAGTAGTTGCCATATGTGGCAACTACTCGTATTCAAGAACGCTCTTACAGAAACGCAACTTATTGACTAACAATATATAACGTCTATTTTTCTGTAAAGTTCTTCTGATCTTTTTAAAATCTCCATCCTTCTCATCATTTTATCCTTTCCATCATTAAACTGGCTTGAGTCCTCACGCGTGTGCATCCCAGCAAATCAATGATAAGAAGGATAGAATGATGAGAAGGATAAGAGAGAAAAAGGAGAGGGCCGACCCTTCCTACTTCTGCTCTCCATCCCCTTTCTTTGGATTGAGGAAGTTCTTTCCCCCCTCCGGTGTTCTCGATTGGTCGGAAAGTCCTTGTATCTTTCCTTTGGTCTGCTGATCAGAGGCGGTCTTGGTCTCCGATTGGGTCCGGGTCAGTTCCTCATGCTTTTCCCCCTCTTTGCAAGGGGTTTCCTTGGCCAGAAAACAATTGACCTCTTCGCTTTGGAGAGCGTGCTTAATGAGTCGGATGACGGCGGACTTGACCTTCATCCAATTGTTCTTCTTCACGTTGATCCAATAATAGACGTGTAAGTTGACGACCTCTTTGTCAAGCCCCTCAACGAGCACCAGCGGCTCCGGATCTTTTAAGACCGCTTCGTTCTCTTTTAAAACATTCAACGCCGTCTCAACGGCTTTGGAAACGGAACAATTGATCCGGATGGGAACGAGGAAATCATCTCTCCGGTTGGGATTGGTGGAGTAGTTGCGGATATTGCTCTTATAGACAGTGGAGTTGGGAATTTGGAGATGATTCCCATCGAGGAGAACGAGGATGGTGACGCGAAGCGTGAGCCGCTCCACATAGCCGGTCGCCGAATAACCGGTTACGGGAGAGATGACGTCGATCAGATCGCCTGCATGAAAGGGGTTCTGAATACTGAGGAGAATACTGGCCAAGAAGTTCTCGGTGATGTCGCGGAAGGCAATACCGACAATGATACCGATCAGACCGGTTCCGCTGAGGATGGTGAGGGCCATGGTGGTGAGGTTAGCCATCTCAAAGATGAAATAGACGCCCAGGATAAAGACGAAGGTGCTGATCGCGCGGGCAAAAACTTCATGGAGAAGAGAGGGATTCACTTTGTTGCGAAAGAGGCGGGGCACGAGGCGATAGACAAGCCGAGCGAGCAACCAGGAGATGAAGAGAATGATGCCCCCAAAAAGAATGGCGGGCAGCGCGCGACCCATTTTACGAACCTGCGTCTTCAACTCATGCAAGACCATGTGGACATCCCACACGGAGGGCTCTTCGACCACAATCTTATTCACCACGGCGGTGACATCTTGAGTATTGCGGGCGAGATCGCCTGCCCAATCCTTAAACTGGTGGTTCTTCGTTTCGCCATAGAGAAAGACGACCCCTTTTTCGACGGAGACGCGGGCTTTGACGAACCAGCCGGTGGCGTTCAAGATGTCCAAGAGACGGTGGGCAATCGCCTCATCGGCAGTGGCGGGCTGCACACCCACTTTTTCGGGGACTTGGGAGGGCTTCTCATGGAGAATAGGCTCCGCTGGAGCCTCGTCAGCTCTGCCAGCCGCGAAAAGGAATAGAGCAAAGAGTAGGACTATGGATCGTTTCATTCTTTCATTATAGCGGGATGGGTTTTTTCGAAAAACGATTTACGACAAAAATTAGCGGCCAAGTGGGCGTGTCGCGTCGGTTCGGGGAGGCGATAGCCCTTGAGGCACCGCAGAACCCACATCACGGCCGTCTGCAAAGTGATCTTATGGCCGGGAGAGATGATCAGGGGAGAGGCTCTTTTCTTGGTGCGAAGAAGAAGGCCGATCTCTCGGTCTTGCCAGATGAGAGGGGCTTGACTGCCAGGCTCATCGGAAAGCGGATAGGCGGGCTTGCCGACAAGGATCGATTTGGCCACTCCAATGGTGGGTCGGTCTAAGAGAACGCCTAGATGACTGGCGACTCCCAAGCCACGGGGATGGCTCACTCCATGCCCATCGACGAGGATGAGGTCAGGCTGTGTAGTGAGTTGCCGGTAGGCATCGATGAGAGTAGGCACCTCTCGAAAACCGAGAAAGCCGGGAACGTAAGGGACCGTTTGTCGGTTGGCAACTGTGGCGGTTTCTAAGACAGATAACGCAGGGGAAAGAACGACAGCGGCGCCAAAAATCATCTGAGCCGGATCAAAGGGGGTATTGCTCACATCCATTCCCGCAATATGGGTAATGGGTTTTTCAAAGAGGTCTTGGAGGAGAACCTTCTGGGCGAGCTCTTTTTGGATTTTGGAAAAAAGGGGCGTTGAGAAACGCCCCTCCGTTTGCCTTGGGACCATTTTAGAAACCAGCTCCAAAGGCAAGTTCAGCAATCACCCCAGGAAGAGGTCCTTTCAAGCGGGACGCAACCACGGGGAAACTCACATCCAATTGGAGGCAGCTGAGGAGATTCGCCCTCCGGCTCATTTCATTTCCATGCGTTGCGGTCGGAA
>CAYNWC010000170.1:0-2574 GCA_964400805.1 uncultured bacterium
TATCTTCGAAGAACTTCTTCGAATGCTCGAATCGGGAGCCTCGCGCGCCTTCTTCCGCCTGCTGAATGAATATGGCCTCTTAAAACCCCTCTCCCCCGTCCTCTCCCGCTATTTGGAAAGAGGGGCTGACAATCTCGCCTACCAGCTCCTCGGCGCCATCGACGACGAAGTGAGAAAAAATCCCCCCGAACCGCTCGATCGCTCCCTTCTCCTTGCCACCCTCATCTTCCCCCTCTTCAGCGAGCAACTCCAAGAGAAGATGAAAACAATCGGCAAACCGCTTCACCTCGGGCAAATCGGTGAAATCGCCCATCGGACCATCGATCTCGTCTTCTCCCCCTTCTTCAACATCCCGCGCCGCATGCGGGGCATCATGGGCTTCCTCATGACCACTCAGTTTCGCTTCATTCCGATCGATGGGCGCCCCATCAAGCGCCCCAGACCGCCCCGAGATCCCTTCTTCCCAATGGCTCTCCATCTCCTCAAATTCTGCGCCGCCGTCGAACCGGAACTCCTCTCTCATTACACTCTCTGGACGGAAGCCTCCTTCGCGTCGCATGAGACCGCCGCTCCCGACGCAACTCCCCTCCCTCGCAGACGCAATCGGAGAAGAAGGCGTTAATAGGCGGAGCCATCTCCATCGTTTTGATTATGATTGACCTTGGAAGGTTGTGGGGGGCTTTGCAGTTGCTTTACCAAGAAACTTCGATAGGCTAGGCGCGTCGCTTCACACTTGTGAACAGCAGGCGTGCGATGCACCGCACAGAATACCTTTTCACATTTACACGCGAGTTCAACATACTGTACTTTTACACTGCAGGCCTTTTCTTGGCATCTTAGGACACCTTGTTCGTTTGAAACAGGAGTTGCAAACATTCTCATCTCCTTAGTTGGACTTGGAATATCTCTCGGAGAATCAGAACGAGAATATATCGGACTTGCCGTCATAATAGACCTCCTTTAAAATGGGCTCATTTGCATCGGCACGGAGAGATAGCTTACATGATCGATCTGTTTATTTCAACGGGCGAACTGAGCGGCGATTTGCATGGAGCCAAGCTCATCCGCGAACTGCTCGCTCTGGGCCCCGACTTAAAAATTGGCGCTGTCGCAGGCCCACGCATGCGCGCGCTCAACATCCATTCGTTTTTTCCCATGGAGAGTCTCCAAGTCATGGGATTTATCGATGTGCTCTTTGCTCTACCGAAAATCATCCGGCAATTCTACGCCATCCGGAAAAAAATCTTAGAGCTCGCCCCGAAAGCGGTTGTCTTGATCGATTATCCTGGCTTCCACCTCCGTCTCGAGCAGAGCCTCCGCAAAAAAGGCTATCGAGGCCGATTGATCCATTTCTCCTGTCCCACTGTTTGGGCCTGGGGCAAACGCTGGATCCCCCGCATGGAACAACAGCTCGATCTGCTTCTCTCCCTTTTGCCCTTCGAGAAAGAGTGTTTTGCCCACACCCGATTGCCCGTCAAATATATCGGACATCCCCTCGCTCTTCCAGTCGCCGAATTTATTCCATCGAAGAAATTCGACGGGCAAAAAATCTTGGCCCTTTTTCCCGGCAGCCGCAAAACCGAGATCGAGCGCAATTTACCCCTCCAACTCAAAGTCGCACGGCGCATGAAAGCCCTCGACCCCACCCTCACCCTTGCGATCTCTGTCGCGCAAGGGCATCTCGTTCCCCCCATCCCCGACGCCCTCCTCGTCCCTCCCGAAGACAACTATGAGCTCATGCGCGCCTCCCACCTCGCCATCGCCACCTCGGGAACGGTCACCCTCGAGCTCGCCCTCCATGGCACGCCCACCGTCGTCAACTATGCCATCAAGCCCCTCGATTGCTTCATCGCACAAAAACTCCTCCGGATCCGCCTCCCCTACTATTGCCTCGCCAACATCATCGTACAAAAGCCGCTCTTCCCCGAGCTCTTTGGCCCCCACTTCACGGAGGAGCAACTCTTTTTTTGGACCCAAAAACTCTGGTCCAATGAGGCCGCCCGCGCCGCCTGCCGCGCGGGGTGTGACGAGGTGCGCAAGTCTCTCGGCATGAAGCGGGCTGCACGCGAGGCTGCAGAGGCCATTCTCTCAATGCTAGGGGACGTCTTCAAATTCTAGATGGCGATCTTTGAACGCTTTTTGGCCGATTTTTTGATTCGCTCGTCGCCTACCTTTCAGGTATGTCTCCTCGCTCATTTTAAAAAATCTGCAGAAAAATCATTTCAAATCTCGCAGATCTATATTTTGAAGACGCCCCCTAGATTTTTAAGATCGTGTGCTTTAAACTAGGCCCTTTATGTCGGAATCATTTAAAATTTTGATCGACCGTTTAAAGGGAGGCCAGACCCTCAAAATCGAGGAGGCCCTTAATCCCGCTTTTTTGGGACCCGATGAGGCGGAGCTACGGTTCCCTACTCCCGTGCAGGCTCAGGGAGAGGCATACCTCACCGATGCCCACTTGATCATTCATTTGAAGGCCCGCACGGAGGTGACGATGCCGTGTGCCATTTGCAATCAGATGACCCCTGTGGAGCTGAAAGTCGACCGCTTTTATTTTACCCAGCCGATCGAGGA
>CAYNWC010000171.1:0-2571 GCA_964400805.1 uncultured bacterium
ATGGGGTCGATCTTGGGAGGCGTGGGCCCCAGGTTGGCTAAACCGACGCCGGTGGTCGCTTTGATCTGCTGTGTCCCTCGGCCGCTGGAATCTTCGGGCCAAATGGCGAGGATATTGCCGGAGGCGTTGATCGCCACGCCGATGTCATAGGCAGGGAGAGGGGCTCCGGCGTTATCGCCAAGGGTGGAGAGGGTTCTGATGAAGGACCACGTTCCAACCGAGTAGCCAGCTCCTTGGATTACGATATTGCTTCCATCAAACTCTTTCCAAATAACGACGCCATCTCCAATGGAATTGAGGGAGAGGACGGGATAGCCGGCTCCATCCGTGACCGAGGCGCTGGGCCCTGAGATGTCGACGGGAGTCGACCAGGTGGTCTCATTGGCTGGCAAGGTCGCCGCCGCAATGAATTTATTCATCGTATCATGGCGCTCGAACACGGCGATGGCGTTCCCTTCGGCATCGACGCCGACATCGGGATGTAGGGCATTGTAAGAAGGGTCAGAAATGAGGAAGATGGGAGATAAGACGCCATCGACGAAACGGCAGGATTGGACCTGATTGTTCCCGTTCCAGACAAAGAGCGCGCGGCCTTGATTGTCCATGCCGACAGAGGCATTTTGTCCCGGGGCAATGGAAAAGGGCTGGGTCCATGCGCCTTGAGAATAGGCAGCACCATAGACGGTTCCATCGGATTCTTGCCAGGTGGCGATCGCTTGGCCCGAGGCGTTGATCGCTAAAGGATGGAGGGGTTTCAGGATCGCGCTATTCGCGTTAGAGGAAACAGCGCCAAGGTCGAGCCAATTCGGAGTTTCTGCCGTTTTTTGGGCCGAATGAATTTGAAAATGTCCTTTCGAAAGTTCAGACCAGAGGAGGAGGAATTGACCGTTGGGAGCGGCGACGATTTGGCATGCCGTTTGAGGATTTTTGGAGGATTGAACGGGAAGGGGAGGCAGCTCCAAGGGAGGTTCCCAAACGCCATTTGCGCTCAGCGTGCGAAAAAAGATCTGCGTGGGAAAGCCTTCTTGCCAAACGAAAACCGCATTCCCCTCTTCGTCGATCGCTACGCGCGCATCCGCCGCGCTCCCTCCGCCAGAAACTTTGAAGGGACCGCTCCAAACGCGTGAAGAGTGGTTGTAGAGAGAGGTCCAGATGTCTTCGGAGGCTCTTTGGTCGACGGTCCGTCTCCAGGTGGCGATGGCATTGCCAAACGGGTCGATCGCGATGAAGGCGTCTGCGTCCGTATCGCCGATCGGAGGGTTGGAGTCCAAATTTACGGCGGGAATTCCCCAAGTCAAATTGAAGACCGCGTACGCTTGGATCGCCCACAGAAAAAAGAACACTCGCATGGAATACCTCCTGAAATTGAGGCATCATAGATTTTTTTATAGCCCGCCGTCAAGCAATACTGCTCCCGCCCAAAAAGTGTGAATCTGCCGGCGTCGGACAGCCATTGAATTTGAGATCCGCCTGCATCGCTAAACTTTTTAAGTTTAGCTGCTTCGGCGCCGGCTTCGCCTGACTCAAATTCAAGGCGCCTCCTTGGCATTTTTCACACTTTTTGGGCGGGAACAGTGTACTTTTTCTTACGGATCATAAGAGGGAGGAGGGAGGCGCTGGCGAGGAAGAGGAGGGCGGCGATGAGAATGGAGAATTGACTCGAGATGCCGCCGAGAATGAGGGAGGCGACGAATTGGCAGGCGCCATTGGTCGCGCCGATGAGTCCGAAGAGCTTGCCTTGGTTGCGCTCGCTTGTTTGATCGGAAAGGACGGTTTGATAGGCGGGATAAATCCACGCCTCGGTGAATGTGGGGATGGCCAAATAGGTCCAGAGCTCAATCACCCGATCGGCGCCGAAGAGGAGGAACAGGCCGAAGGAGCCAACGAGAAGCGACCAAAAGAGGATGTTTTTGGCTTTCCAGCGGTGGAGGATGAGGGCGGTTCCGGCGATGCCGCCGAGGGTGAAGCAGAGACTGAAATAGCTGTTGTAAATGCCGATCTCAGCGTCGGTGAGGTGGAAGCGAGTGATGAGGAAGTCGGAGAGGGAGACGATGAGAAGGTACCAGCCGAGGAGGTTGAGGAGGAAGATGAAGAAGAATTTTTCCTTCCAAGTCAAGACAAAGACATCGCCCACATTCCGGAGGAATTGGCTGGGGGAGAAGTGGGCGTTGGGGGAGTAGTTGTCGGTGAAGAAGAGGTGGGTGCAGAGGAGAGAAAAGAGGTAGACGAGGCAAGCGAGGACGTTGGGCCAAATGTAGCCGCCATAATTGGTGAACGGCTTTTCCATGAGAACGCCGCCCAAAAGGGGGCCCAAGGCCCAGGCGATTCCCCCTAAGACCGAGAGGAAAGCGAGCTTTTGCCCTTTGGTTCCCCCTTGAATCTCAGCGATGGCTGCCTGCGCCATCGCCTGCTTGCCGGCGAAAAATCCAACGAGGAACTGCCCCAGCAAAAAGAGGAAGAAATTGCCCAACCAGAGGGAGAGGGCGCAGATCACCATGCTGAAGATCGATCCCCAGAAACCCCAAATCAATACTTTTTTTCGGCCGATCCAGTCGGAGAGATCTCCTAAAA
>CAYNWC010000172.1:0-2545 GCA_964400805.1 uncultured bacterium
TGAGCAAGCCGCCAAAGTTTTGAAGGTGTAGTACAGAAGAAAGCGAGTGATCAGAAATCGCATTCTCGCTTAGAATGCGAGATACAAATGGGTTGGGACTGCCTGGCCGGCGCTTAACCTCAAGGGGTTCCTTGGGGTTTCTTCGCTTTTTATATGAGCTCAAAGCTAGTCCAGCGAATATGAGTGTATTGCTTGGGGAAATAGCTCAAACGGAAAAGATTGCAAAAGTTTATCTAAATCGCATTCAGGTAAAGGCTCGCCTCCCATTCGCAACGCTTCTTCAACAGTGGTTGCATATTTAAAATTGTAACGATTGGTCCCGTAGTAGTAATCTGTGTATTTAAATAGGGGTTCTGCGTCACTAACTTTTAAATAACGGGTAGGAATTCCGAAGGCTTCTGCAACAATTACTCCATGCAGTGAAGTAGCAATAACAAATTTACTGTCGAGCACTCGTCTAATAACTTCGTCCCAATCTTCTTTAACGGTAACCATATTAGGATGATTAATAAACAAATATTCGTCAGAGTAATGAGGAATAATGATATATTCCCTGGACGGGTTTTCTGACTTTTTAAACTCGGGAAAAAGGTTGGGAAGCAAAAGGGCTGGATCCCCATAGATTTCAGGGCAATCTATACCCATATCCATCAAGAATTGCCTTGTTAAGGGTCCTCGTACAGCTCTCACATCTAGCTGAGTAAATCGATAGAACTTTTTATCTGTTCGGTCAGGATGTTTACCATTAATTCCTGAGCACCAAATCACATCATTATCTTCAGCCATATGGACAATAGATCCAAGGGCTAATAATTTTCTTTTTCCGCATTCAGTAAGAAGGGATTTGTTCAAAGTTGTAGCAACTCGATGTCCTACTATTCTTTCTACAATCTTTTCAGAAAGGATATCGCCAAAATTTGTGAAGTCTTGCCATGTTCTCGCATCCCAGTAGTACAATGGAATGCCTCTTTCATATACAGACACGTCTGTTTGAAGATCGGCTTGCGCAAACGTAGTAGAAAAAGGAGATAGCATCATTCCTAATTGCAAAAATCGCAATATGGATTGATTCATAAGAATACCCTCTTTGAGAGAAGGAGGGGATCATACCTCAAAAAAACGAAAATGGCAAAGAAGTTTTAGAAAGGGCAACACCTTACGTCGTTGCTGTCTTTGCTAATGCAAAAAACGAACGCTACAAGAGCGGCAAGACATGGCCATCGGGGAGCCAGTCGACGGGGCAGGGGATTTGCTTGTGGGCAAGTTGGTCGCGCGCTTGGGTTTCGAGGGCGCGGAGCTGGGCGTCTGTGTGCTGGGGATCGTGATGGGTGACGTACCAGTGGCGGGGGCGAATTTGATCGACGAGGTGGATGGCATGGGCGAGGGAGGAGTGACCCCATCCTTTTTTGTGGATGTATTCTTCGGAGGAGTATTGGACTTCATGGATGAAGAGGTCGCTGCCGCGGTGAAAGTTGATGTAGGAGGGAGAGGGCGTGGCGGGCTGTTCGTGATCGGTGACGTAGGTGATGGTTTGATGGGGAGTTTGGATTTTGAAGCAGTAGGTGGCGCCGGGATGTTCGGTGGGATGGGAGTGGATGAAGAGGGGACCGATGGGGATGGGTTCGGTTGGGGAGAGGGCGCGGAAGGAGAGGTGGGCGTGGATCTCTTCAAGCTTGACGGGGAAGAACTCGCGGCTGAGGAGCTGCTGAAAGAGTTCGCGGCAGGGGCGGTGGGGACTTTGAGGGGCCCAAATGGTGATGTGAGTTTCGGGACGATAGATGGGCTCGAAGAAGGGAAAGCCGATGATGTGATCCCAGTGGGTGTGGCTGAGGAAAAGGGCGATGTGGGTGTCGCGCAGGTGGGCGCCGAAGGGACGGATGCCGGTGCCGGCGTCGATGATGAGAAGGGTGTCGTCATAGCGCACTTCAAGACAGCAGGTGTTGCCGCCAAAGTGGGCATAGTCGGGTCCGCTGACTGAACAGGAGCCGCGTGTACCCCAAAATTTAAGGTATCTCTTCTTCATCCAAATCCTTCTCATCTTCGGCAAAGAGAGCCGGCTGGGAGCTTCCACTGCCGATGACGCGGCGCGGCTTGGCGCCTTCTTGAGGCCCGATGATGCCGTTTTGCTCGAGCTCATCCATCAGACTGGCGGCACGGGCATAGCCAATCTTGAGCTTGCGCTGGAGGAAAGAGGTGGAGGCGCTTTTCGAGGAGACGACAATGGTGAGCGCTTGGTCGTAGAGAGAGTCTTTTCCTTTCGGCTCGTCATCATTGCCCGGTGTATCGAGAGAGCGGAAGGAGTCGAAGGAGGGGATGAGGTAATTGGGAGGACTTTGCTGGCAGATGGTTTGAATGACTTGGTTGATCTCTTCGTCGCTGATGTAGGCGCCTTGAGCGCGGACGAGCTGCGAGGAGCCGGGAGGGAGGAAGAGGAGATCGCCGTTGCCGAGGAGATTTTCAGCGCCGGTGTCGTCGAGGATGATCTGCGAGTTGATGCGGCTGGCCACTTTGAAGGAGATACGGGTGGGGATGTTGGCCTTGATGA
>CAYNWC010000173.1:0-2522 GCA_964400805.1 uncultured bacterium
CTTCCGATCTCTGGTGGCGCGGTGGCAATCCGCCGTGTTGCAGCGCTGTGTGTCCGGGTGGCCAATGGTGACGCGCCGACCGCCACGGAGTGGCATGAGGCCGCTGCCTATGCCTATGCCTATGCCGGTGCGGGTGCCTATGCCGTTGCCCGTGCCTCTGACTAACCCTATGCCCTACACGCAGCGGGTGACCATCCAGAGGTCGATCACGTGGCGGAGAACGAGGCCGAGGTCGGCGTCAACCGCTGGGTGACGATCGACCACCGCCACGGGGCGAAGGCCAAGCTAGTGGAGGCCGCCGAGCAACTCATCGGCAAGAAAGTGATCGTCGTCGCCAACCTCGCCCCCGCCACCATCATGGGTGTCGAGAGCCAACGGATGGTTCTCGCTGGCCATCACGAAGCCCTTCTCGACCTCCCCCAAATCCAACACTTGCCTCCCGGCAGCGTCGTTTCGTGATTGGATGGATAGGGAAATCACATCGATGAATCTCTTCTATTAAAATCTTCAAAAAAAAATAATGATTTGATATTCTGCTCTCCTCTCAATTCGGAGGGATTATGAAATGGATCATTGCGCTCAGCCTGCTGGGTAGTAGCTTTTGTTTCGACGCGCGATTCAGTTACACCTGCCCGCGCGGTCACGCCTCGCTCAACGGAAGCGGCATGTGCAATCAAGCAGATTGCCCTTTTCGCAGAAGATAAGGCTTATAGGTCAGAAGAGAGACGAGATAGATAGCTCCGAGGCTAAAGGCAAAGGCGGGGATGATCGAGGGGATTTCGAGACGGCAGACAGCGTCAAAGTAGGGCCAGAGAGCGGCTGTTAGGCCGCCGGTGAGGATGCCTGCGAAGGCTCCCTGCTTGTTGATCCTCTTCATATAGAGAGAGAGGAGGACGAGGGGGCCGAAAGAGGCGCCTAAGCCCGACCAGGAATAGAGAACGAGTTGATAGATGGTGCTCGGTTTAAAAAAGGCGATTGAGAGCGCCACGAGTCCGATGGCAATGACGCTGAGGCGAGAGACCCAAAGGAGTTCAGAAGGAGAGACGCTTTTTTTGACTCGCTTGTAGAAGTCCTCGGAGAGATTGGAGGCCACGATGAGAATGTGGGCCGACATGACATTGGTGGTCGCTGCGAGAATAGCGCAGAGAACGAGGCCGGCGAAGAGAGGGGAGAGGGTTTTCTTGACGATGCTGAGAATCACTTGTTGGGGATCGGCAAGCCCTTGAGGGAAGAGAAAGATCCCGATCAGGCCCACAACAGTCGCGGCGCCGAGAGCGATTGTTTGCCAACTGATGCCGACATATTTGGCTTTGTGAATCTCTGAAGGGTCTTTGATCCCCATGAACTTGGTGAGGATGTGCGGTTGGCCAAAATAGCCCAGTCCCCATCCGGCTGCGGTAAGGAAGATGTTCCAAAAGGTCTTGATCTCGAAAGAGGGGAGCAGCGAGGTGGAGATTTGCTTGGCGGCTACAGCTTGCAAGACAGGTTGAAAGCCTCCGAATTGCGCGAGTAGGTAGAGAGGAATCGCAACGATGACGGCCAATAAGAAACACCCTTGAAAAAGATCGATCCAGGCAACGGTGCGGTAGCCTCCTAAGAAAACATAGCTCACGACGATACCGAGTCCCACGACGATGCCGACATAGTAACTGAGTCCGAGGAGCGACTCGACCAAGACGCCCATGGCGATCAAACCTGAAGAGATATAGATCGTAAAAAACAGAAGAGACATGAATCCGGAAATGAAACGGAGAATCCCACTTGGATCTTCAAATCGCTTTTCAAAATAGGCGCTGAGAGTGAGGCTCCCAAAGTGCTCGGTAGCGATGCGCAGACGGGGGGCGACCCATTGCCAGTTCAAAAACATCCCAATGATCAAGCCGATCGCAGCCCAAGTGGCAAAGACGCCGCCGCTAAAAACAAGAGCCGGATAGCCGAGAAAGAGCCAGCCGCTCATATCGCTCGCATGGGCAGAGAGGGCCGTAAGCCAAAAATTTAACGATCGGTTGCCTAAGAGGAAGTCAGCATCGGACTTTTGTTTCTTATAAGAGAAATAGATCACCGAAAGAAGAGCGGCGAAATAGACGAAGAGGATGATCCATTCAAGCGGTGTTTTCATAAAAAAGGTTCTAGTATAGCAATGCCTCGAAAAAACTCAAGTTGTTTGCAGAAAAAAATGCGTTGATCCTTTACACTTCCCGCTTCTTAATCGAGGAGCGAGTTATGAGCACGTTTATGGTTCATGGTAGAGATTTCAATCCAACTTGGGAAAAGATCGTTCCCTATATTTACCGTCCTTGTGTATGTCCTTATCCTGCCAGTTTCTTGAACAAGGACGAAAAGGTAGAAATGCGCAAACAGGCAGATAAATGGCGCGATGAGGCTATTAAGGCGGTTGAGGCATTTATTCGCTCAAAGTTTCATCAGGGGTGGTTCAAAGCGGCATTATACAATAAAATCTACGGTCTGGATGAGAAGATGAAACCGGCGATAAAGGCGTTTTTAGACGCCCCCTACTTCCG
>CAYNWC010000174.1:0-2511 GCA_964400805.1 uncultured bacterium
CCAGGTGTCGAGCGATCTTCTCAACCAACAACCCCAATGGTCTTTCCAGATCTTGCGCGACAAAGCTTCGAACTATAACGTTACGGCCCAAGCCATCGAGAACTATCTCGGCTGGGCCTATTCAGACAACAAGATCTCTCTCATCAATGGAGAGATCAACCAATACGATGTGATCGTCGAAACTCTCCCCCGGTTTTACAAAGACCCCACCGTCCTCTCCACGCTCTACATCCGTTCCTCTACAAACGCCCTTGTCCCCCTCGCTGAAATCGTCAAGCCCGTGCAGACCATCGGCCCCCTCACCGTCAACCATATGAACGGCTTGCCCACTGTCGACATTTCCTTCAATCCCGGCGAGGGTGTGCCCCTCGGCACCGTCCTGAAAGAAATCAAGCAGATGACCAAAACCGACTTCCCACCTCAGATCCATGGCCAGATCATCGGGACCGCCGCGATTTATGCCGACTCCTTCAAAAGCCTGAACTTCCTCATCTTCCTTGCGATCTTCACCATCTACATCGTCCTTGGCATCCTCTATGAGAGCTTCATCCATCCGATCACGGTGATGAGCGCGCTTCCCCCAACCCTTGTCGGCGGGCTCCTCGCCCTTTTCCTTTTCCGAGAGTCGCTCTCGATCTATTCCTTCATCGGCCTGATCCTCCTCATCGGAATCGTCTTGAAGAACGGGATCATGATGATCGATTTCGCAAACGAGGCGGTCAGGAAAGATAAGAAATCAGCCAAGGACGCCGTCATCGAAGCGTGCCTGATCCGCTTCCGCCCGATCCTCATGACCACAGTTTGCGCCGGGATGGGGGCCGTGCCAATCGCTCTTGCCGTCGGCGGCGCCACTGCCCAAAACAGGGCTTCTCTCGGCATCTGCATCATCGGCGGCCTTCTTTTCTCGCAGCTCCTCACGCTGCTCCTCACCCCGGTTCTCTACTACTATTTCGAAGTGCTGCAAGAAAGAGCGAAAGCCTTCTGGGCAAAGCGCAAAAAATCTGACAGCTCCATCACACGAACCTAAGGTTGACGTCTAAAGCAATGAGAAGCGCCCTGATGATTTTCAGGCCAGGATTTCCTCTTCGTGAAAGGATACGATACAGTTGTTCTCTCCGAATACGCACTCGTCTCGCGAGCTTTCCAAGCCCGCCCTGAGCCTCGGCGACATTGCGAAGCGCAAGTAAAAACAGTTGCTGAGATTCTTCATCGCCTTTCAAGCTCTCTTCCCAAGCGGCATTGAGATAAGCAACAGCCTCGTCATGGTCTGATAGATCTTCGATCAACTCTTCTTGATAGTCTTTGTAGTTAACCATCTTCTTTCTCTCTTTGCTTGTGATCCTTGAAAAAATCCAGAGCATGTCGGATGTCCTTACTCTGGCTCTTTTTGTCTCCCCCGCAGAGGAGTAGTACAATCGTATAGCCCGGCCCCAAGTCGATTTTCATCTCGCTGACCCCATCGCCTACCGGCTCGTAATATCCAAAATTCCCTACATATCCGGGAAGAGCGGGAGGTCGCTCTTAACAGCTTGTGGAGCTATTCCTTAAGGAGAGCAATGAAGAACTCCCTCCTTAGAGGAGGGAGATTCTCCTCCCGTAAGGGGCGGCAAGTTCCTTGCCGCGAACCAACAGATAGCCCCCCACCCCAAAGACGATGCGTCTTCGGGGACCCCGGCGCTTGACTCGGCCCTGAAGGGCCGGACTAACGCCGAGCTGCCGTTCAACGCCGTCCGCCGACCCTGACGCGGGCTCCTTCAAGATGTCCGCTTTGACGAAAGGGCGCTCCCGAAAAGCTCCCTGGCATGTGCCCTACATGGCCTCCCCCAACCCTCACCCTCTCTCCGCTCCCGAAGCTTGGCCGAACGGTGCGAGTCATGGGAATAGGCGCGCTTATGACTGGTTCTCTTACGAAAAGAGGCGGCCTGTAGGCGGGCGCTGGGAGGGGATAAAACCACCGGGAATAGAAAGGGAGCATCGGCTCCCTTCGGACGTAGGCTGGTTCCCAATAAGGCGGCGAGGATGCGGCTGCAACGACAATCAAGGCAAAGCCGCCAAGGGCCATTGCGACAAGGAGGCTCTCGGCCGGAGGCAAGGTCAAACAGGCCGCGATGATTCCAAGAGCCGCGATCGCGATCAGCGCGACCTCAACGATTTTTTGCGCTGTAGAGCTTTGGTCAAAAAATTGATACGGTCCAGGGATTTGGGAAGATATGGCTGGGATCATGGTTTCCTCTTCTAAAAAGGAGAAATTTATACACCTTTTCAATTTTCCATTGCAAAAAATAAAAATTTGGCCGTACAATATTAGCTTCGAAAATAAAATTTAAATTGGGAACGCTTTACATGTAATCCATGTAATGCTAAAATATCCCCAAATTAAGAGGTAATTCTATGGCAATCAACAAATTCACTCAAATCTTATTTACTAGCACAGACTACGTCCAGGCATTAAAAACAGTCGATAATGTTGAAAAAGCGATTGGAAACGTTGAGAAGGGCGGCAAGGTCATT
>CAYNWC010000175.1:0-2162 GCA_964400805.1 uncultured bacterium
CCGAGATCGTGGGCAATGAAGAGATAGGTCAGCCGGAGTTCTTTTTGGAGTCTGATGCGGAGACTGATGATCTGAGCTTGAATGGAAACATCGAGCGCTGAAATCGGCTCGTCGCAGACGATAAAATCGGGGTTCAGGGCCAATGCGCGGGCGATGCCGATGCGCTGCCGTTGCCCGCCGCTGAACTCATGGGGGAATCTATTTTTGGCGCCTAAAGGAAGACCCACGAGATCGAGAAGTTCATCGACTTTGTCTGGCATATGGTGGATTTGGAGCGGCTCTCCGATGATTTCGCCGATCGGCATCCGGGGATTGAGCGAGGCGTAAGGATCTTGGAAAATCATTTGCATTCTGCGGTAAAGGGCTCTCTCCCGTTTCCCGCTGATTTCTTCCCCGTCGAAAAAAATCTGGCCGCTTGTCGGGGGGATCAGCCCTAACAGCATTCGGCCGAGCGTCGATTTTCCGCATCCCGATTCGCCGACAAGTCCGAGCGTTTCGCTCCGTTCGATTTCGAAATTCACTCCATCGACTGCTTTTAATTGCTTTTTCCCGATCGAGTAAATTTTTGTCAGATCCCTGACGCTGAGCAAGCTCATTCCGTCCTCCAACAAGCGACCCTGTCTTCAGGAGGCTGGCTTTTGCAGATTTCCATCGCATGCGGACATCGATCTTTGAATGCGCATCCCGCAGGCGGAAAAAGAAGGGGCGGCGGAGATCCTTCAATCGCTAAAAGAGATTCCGATTTAGGTTTATCCAATCGAGGCAAAGAGCGGAGCAGCATTTGAGTATAAGGGTGCCTTGGATGCAACAACACTTCTTCAACTGAACCCCGTTCTACGATCTTTCCGGCATACATGACCAAAACCCGATCGCAAATAGAGGCCACGACCCCGAAATCATGCGTGATCAAAAGCAAACTGGTTTGGAAATGCTCCTGCATTTGTTTCAGCAGATCTAAAATTTGGGCTTGAATCGTCACATCTAAAGCCGTCGTCGGTTCGTCCGCAATCAAAAGGAGGGGATTGCATGCAAGCGCGATCGAGATCAAGACCCTCTGCCGCATCCCGCCGCTCAATTGATGGGGATACTGCGAAATCCGCAATTCGGGCTCCGGCACTCCTGCCAGTTTGAGCAATTCTACGGCTCTTTCTTTCGCCTCTTTTCGATTCGCGAGCCCGTGAAAAACGAGTCCTTCGGCGATCTGCGCGCCGATTTTCATCGTCGGATTGAGCGCGGTCATCGGATCTTGGAAGACCATCCCGATCTTTCTTCCCCTTACCGCCCTTAGATCCTTCTCATTTTTCAGAAGAAGATCTTCTCCCTCGAACAATACTTTTCCTGAAATCCGGCTTGCCGGCGTGAGGCGCAGCATGGCTTGGACTGTAGCGCTCTTGCCGCAGCCCGACTCGCCGACGATTCCTACAGCTTCGCCCTCTCTAACGTCGAAGCTGATGCCCCGTACCGCTAGCAATTCCCGTCCCTTTACGGAAAACCCAACGGATAGGTCTTCGACTTTCAGAATCGTTTTCTTTTCCATGACAAACAAATTACCACAGAGACCAATATTTCGGCGGAGAAGACCCGCATTCCAGATAATTCACCACCGAGAACACCGAGAAACCAAGCGAAGGGCGGGGAAGCCCCTGCCACCCCCTTTTTCCACCACCGAGAACACCGAGAGCACCGAGAAATGAATGAGTTAAAGTTTAACCTAAATAATTTTTCTTTTTTCTCATCTCGGTGTCCTCGTCTTTCTCGGTGGTGAATTATTTGGGGTGGCAGGGGCTTCCCCGCCCTTTGGGTTCTCTGTGGTGAAGCGCTTATCTGCGGAGTCTGGGATCGAGCGCATCGCGCAGCGCGTTTCCGAGCAAGTTGAAAGAGAGCATCGTGAGAGTGATCATGGCGGCGGGGAAGAGGAGGCGCCAAGGGTAGTAGCGCATCGCGCTGAGGCCGTCGTTGACCATTACGCCCCAGCTTGCGGCTGGAGCCTGGATGCCGAGGCCGAGGAAGCTGAGGAAAGCTTCGGTGAAGATTGCGGTGGGGATAGTGAGGGTCATGGCGGCGATGATGGGGCCGAGCGCATTCGGTATGAGATGGCGGAAGAGAATGCGCGACGGGGATGCGCCGATGGCTCGCGCCGCCGTTATGTAGTCGTTTTGTTT
>CAYNWC010000175.1:2172-2493 GCA_964400805.1 uncultured bacterium
TTTGAGTTGAAGGACTTGGCTCCGGACGATGCGGGCCATATTGATCCATCCGGTCATCGTCATGGCAATCAGGATCGTAACGATGCCTGATCCGCGTATCACTGTCAGAAGGATTACGACGAGGAGGTAGGGGATTGCATAGAGCACATCGCAGATGCGCATCATGATCTCTTCGGTCTTTCCTCCGGAAAATGCGGCGATCGAACCCCAGAGGATGCCGAGGATGACGTCGATCGTCGCAGCGGTGATGCCGATAAAAAGGGAGATGCGGGCGCCCCACCAGATGCGGGTGAACATATCTCGCCCCAATTCATCGCTTCC
>CAYNWC010000176.1:0-2492 GCA_964400805.1 uncultured bacterium
AACAAGGAGCCAATAGCCGGCAGAGATTCCGCCTCGTGGTCACCGATTCTAGAAATCCCCGCGACGGAAAATACCTCGAGATGATCGGCTGGTACAATCCATTTGGCGCGGATGACAAGAACTACTTTATCGACGTTCCTCGCATTCAATACTGGCTCGACAACGGCGCGCAGATCAGCGACCGCGTAAAGTCGCTCGTGAAGCGCTTTGCCCCTGAAGTCGTCCAGCAATTGACGCAGAAAAAAGTCGCCAAAGTAGCGAAGAAAAGAGAGAAGCGGAAAAAAGCCGCTGCCTAACTGTGGAAATTGATATCCTTTCCCTTTTCCCCGACTATTTTCGGGGGCCTTTTGACGTCAGCATGCTGAAGCGGGCTAGGGAATACGGGTATCTCGACATTCGGCATACCGACATCCGCGACTTTGCAGAGAATAAGCATGGTCGCGTCGACGATCGCCCTTTTGGAGGGGGACCCGGAATGGTCCTTTGTCCTGGGCCGGTAGCCCGCGCGATTCGGGGTGTGCGCAAGCCCGCCTCCCGCGTGATTTACCTCTCGCCGCAAGGATCGCTGTTAACGGCGGCGAAGAGCCAGGAGCTGGCGCGGTGCGAGCATCTCATTCTCCTTTGTGGCCATTACGAGGGAGTCGATGAGCGAGTGCTCCAGAAAGAGGTGGATGAGGAGATCAGCATTGGCGATTACGTGCTGACGAATGGATGTGTGGCCGCCATTGTATTGATCGATGCGGTGGCCCGATTTATCCCTGGCGTCATCGGGCATCCCGATGCAGTCCAGGAGGACTCGTTTCAGGAGGGGATTTTTGACTCGCCCCACTACACGAGACCCGAGAATTTTGAGGGGCTGGAAGTCCCTCCGGTTCTATTGCAGGGAAACCATGCAGAGATCCGCAAGTGGCGAAAAGCCCAAGCAGTCAACAAAACAGGCCGGGTACGACCCGATTTATTAGTAGGAGAACATTGTGAGCCGCTCACCAATCATTGAACAAGTAGAAGAAGCCTATCTTAAAAAGGACATCCCGGTTTTCAACATCGGCGATACTGTCCGCATCAACACTCGCGTTATCGAGGGAGAGAAGGAGCGTCTGCAGGCCTTTATGGGCACTGTCATCGCCAAGAAGGGAAGCGGTCTTTCCCAAACCTTCACGATCTATCGCAACGCCTATGGCTCGAGCATGGATCGGGTATTCCTCCTCCACAGCCCCCGGATCGCCTCGATTGAAGTCGTGCGCCCCGGAAAAGTGCGTCGCGCGAAGCTCTATTACCTGCGCGGTCGTTCCGGCAAAGCGGCGAAGGTCCGCGAGCAGTACGTCGCTGGCGAAGAGAGCGTAGCAGCTCCCACACCTCCTCCCCAAGCGTAGGCGGATATGACATCCCCTTTTGCTGGTTTGAGTCGCCCGCAGTTTTGCGCGGGTCCGGATATACCGGAGATGTCCATAGGGAAACTCGCAGTGGATTATATCCATATTGACCAGACTGCGAAGATATCGTCGAAACCTCGGATTGCACCAGAAAAATATGCGATTTTGGAACGCCATAAGAGCGAGTATGCAGAGAAGATTACGGAGCATTCTGTCGTGCTTCTCAATAAGTTCGCATCGATTGTTGCGGGCTACGTAGCGACAGTTCCAATAATGGACCGCGATGGCTGGAAAAAGTATTACGGTGTCGATATTGGGGAAGAGTCGGAGAACGTGAAAGACGCGCTCTCGTTTGATCGTTTTTATAAGTTTTATCACGGTCCAAGCCCAGAGGATCTGATGAATGGCGTTTCGCCTGATCAGGCAAGTCAAGTTTGTCAAGTGAGCCTGATTCCTGTTGTTATGCCAGAAAAATTCACTTACCTCGATGACTCTAAGTCTTGCTATCTCACTCACCAAACGCTCAGAGAACTCGCAGAACATCCAACACAAGGTCATGCCGCTCGCTATACCTTGGTTGAACCTTTGCTAGAGCATGTCAAAGAAAGAACGAAGCGAATGAGTTTAATTGTTTTGTTCAACGATGTGGTTGCTAAATATAGTATATTTTCCGAGGACGCGGGTTATACCGATGAAGAATCATTGCCCGAGGACGCGGGTTGTACCAATGAAGAATCTTGGTCTGACCAAGTGCAATATTTGAAAGATTTGAACGCTAAAACAGACTATGGATGCGAAACAGAGCCAAATGCTCTTTCGCGAAATACCGCCTTAATTGCCCATCATGCGGTTACAGGTCAGACCAGCATTAGCAACGATCCAAAGTCCCACGCTCGCACCCGCGAGCGTGTTCGAGTAATGCTGGAAAATAATGAAGCAATACATCACCTGATTTCACAGAATGACTTTACGCAAACTTCGACCCTCCCCGCCGCTGACGAATTGATTGTTTCCGATGATAGAATGGGTCCTGGCATGATGGAAGCTCTCGGCCTGAATGTCGGCATCCCACTCATGAAAAAGTTCTGAATTTTCTTTACCCTAAATCTGTGAAAGGAT
>CAYNWC010000177.1:0-2476 GCA_964400805.1 uncultured bacterium
CCACTTCTTCTTGCAGGGCTTCTTGTTTCTCTGTCTCCAACTTTTGAATATCGGCGAGGGCCTGTGTCACTTCGGTATCGAACAACTTGGCGCTTTTATCGGTCAACGCCTCTGTTTTATTGTGGCAATCCATCACCTTCCACATGATATTGGGAGGTGTGAGAACGGGACGGTGTTGCGGAGCGGCGAGTTTCTCTACAGGAGCGAGAGTAGAGATCTGAGAGGGACCCATTGGCTTGAGGGGCAAAGGAGAATGGGCGGCCGGATTTTGCAGCGCGCGGACGTGAAGTTGCTCTTCATCGAGAGAAAGGGGTCTAACCATTTATAGCCTCCACTGTTGTCTTAACAACATGATTTTGGGTTGAAGCGGGTGGGTCTGTTCGGACCGAATCCGCGTCTCTGATTCATTCAGAGCAAACGCCGCATCTTGTGTCATTTGCAATGAGAAACAACATTCGGCCGCATGAAAGTGAGGATAGGGATCCTCTTTCTTCAGTAGGGCGGCCATCGCCCATGAGTGGAGTGCGTCTCGGTAGCTGCCTGCCTCTTGAAGCGTGGCACCCAGCGCAAACCAGAAGCGGGGCTCCAGCGGTCGCCGTGTGCAGAGGACGCGGAATACATCCGCGGCCTCGGCCCAGTTGCCAGTGCCATAGTGGGCGAATCCAAAGGCATAGAACCGCTCCACCTCTTCTTCAGAAAGAACTGGAGCTGTTTCTAATTGCATTTTACTGTCCTGGCAGTCGGTTTGCCTTGCTGATCAATGCGTTATTGTTTCTGATAATGTCCTTCAGAATCTCCATGATCGAGCTGATCGACTGGATCGCTGGTTGAATTTTGGTCGTGAACAAGATCTGCACGTTCGAGCGGAGTTTGTCGACCTGCGCGCTGCTGAGCGATTTGAGTTCGGCGATTTCCTCTTTTGTGAAGGGCTTCTCCGCCTCGTGTTTGAGATCGATGCCCCGTTCTTTCAGCTCGTTTAAGAGATTCTTGACAGTCTTCATCTTGTCTTGAGTCTCTTCTTCTTTCATTTCCTCTTTCATAGAGGTCAAAGCGGCGCTCAGATCGAGGAGCAAATCGATGCTTTGTTGACTGGTTTCCGCTTCTTGAATGTAACCATTCAACGTCCTATTCATAATTTCTTCTTTCGCCAACCCGGCTTTGATCGCTTCCCAGGCCAGTTGGGGGAAGTCGTTGAGCAACGTATCGCGCTCTTCGGTAGAAAGGGGCTCTCCTACAACGACTCTTTTTAGCGTCGAGGAACCTGTAGGATGGGACGTTTGCGCGATGGCGTCGAGAGCCACGGCTTGTGTTTTTTCCTCTAAATCTGTCGCCTCATTTGCGTTGACTTGCGTCGTTGTGGGAACTGCGGACATTCCGTAAATTCCATCCATCTCTTCATCAATGCTAGCAATCGTCATGTTTGCTTCTCCTCAATTGCGGTCCATCAGCTGCACTCTCAATATAACCCCTTAAGATTAAGGGCGCTATACGAGCAAATATTTGAACTCTAGGTCTTTGTGTGATCTAGAGTTACAAAGAGGAGAAATTCTATTTGATAGACATTTTAAAATCAAGATTCGTCAGAGGAGAACAAGAAATAGCCCCACCCTTTTTCTCTCTTATCATTCTCATCATTTTATCCTTCCCATCATTAAACCTGGCTGGAGGCCTCACGTGTGTGCGTCCCAACAAATCAATGATGGGAAGGATAAAATGATGAGAATGATGGAAAATCAATGATTGCGGTTCCACTTGAGAGTGAAGACCCCCTGCTCTTGCCGCTGATCGCTCTCGATTTGGAGAACAAAATTGCCATTGAGCTCAATCTCGACGCTGATGTCGGGACTGCTATTCTCGGTGTTTTGCGTGAGGGTGACGAGAACGCCTTTGCTCACATATTTGCCGACCTGGAGGGAAACAGCTCCCCCTTCTTCATTGGGATCAGTGAGAATGCGGAGGCGATCGACGCCGAGAGAGCGGCGCGTGCTCTCCATGATGTCGGGGCCGCTGCCAGCAAGACTGGCGATCGATGTGGCGAGCTCGAGGGCTTGGTATCCACTGATCTCAGAGACATCCTGGCCAAAGAGGAGATAGGAGACGATGGAGCTGAGCGGAAGGGGCGGAACGGATTGGAGCGTGATCTGGGGATTGTTGAGGGGACCGTGAAGACGGGCGATGATCGAAACGCCGTGGGCCTCTGTAGAACCGGCGAGGTCGAGGAGCGGCATCTCATGCTCAACTCCCGAAAGGGAGAGGGTTCCTTCCGTGAGCTTGAAAGCGCGGGATGAAAAGCGAAATTCCCCAGAGAGGAGCTCGAGAGCCCCTTTGGCTGCAGGGGAGGTGTAGGTTCCGGAGAGATGGAAGTCGCCGCGCCATTGCGAGGAGAGGCCACGGCCTGAGACGGTGACGGTGTCGGGAGCTGTGACGTGTAGATCTAGGTGGACACGATATCAATAAAAAAAAAAATCTTATGGCA
>CAYNWC010000178.1:0-2467 GCA_964400805.1 uncultured bacterium
AAGAGGGGGACCGAATCATCTGCAAGGTGATCGATTGGCAAGGGGATGTCGTCTCTGCGGAAATGACTCAGCATATCGGTCATATCAGCGACCCGTCGGTCGATATCCAGGCGGCGGTGGAAGAGTTTGGGCTGCCCGACGGCTTTAGCCGCGAAGCGATCGAAGAGGCCAAGAGCTATGGCAAAAAGGTCTCTCCTCAAGGGCGCACTGATCTCTCCGACTGGGAGGTGGTTACCATTGACCCCGATACAGCCAAAGATTACGACGATGCGATCTCACTCATCTGCGATGAGCGGGGCCACTACGTTCTCGGCGTCCACATCGCCGACGTGAGCCATTATGTCAAACCCGGCAGCCATCTCGATCAAGAAGCTTACCTCCGCTGCAACTCCACCTATTTTCCCGGCAAATGCGTCCCGATGCTCCCCGAAGAGCTCTCCAATGAACTCTGCAGCCTCAAACCGAACGTCCCTCGCCTCACCCAATCGGTCTTTGCTGAATTCACTCCCGCGGGCGATCTCATCGACTACAAAATCGTCCGCACCTGCATCACAAGCGCCAAGCGCTTTACCTACAAAGAAGCGCTCGCCGTCTTAGAGAAAAAGAAAAAGAGTCCCCACGCCCCTCTTCTCGAGCGGATGGTCGCCCTCTGCCATATCCTCAAGAAGAAGCGCTTCGAACGGGGGAGCATCGACTTTTCCATGCCCGACGATGTGATCCTCGTCGATGACAAAGGAGTCCCTCAGAAGATCGAACGAGTCGAATATGACATCACCCATCAGATGATCGAGGAGTTCATGCTCAAGGCGAATGAGATCGTCGCTAAACATCTCGCCGATCAGGGGAAAACGCTCATTTACCGCGTCCACGAACAACCAGCTCCTGAATCGTTCCAAGATTTCTTCACCCTCGCCCGCTCGCTTGGCTTTACTCTGCCGGCCAATCCGAACCATCGCGATATCCAAAAGATGTTTCTCGAAGCGAAAAACTCCCCTCTCCTCCCGCAACTCTCAGTCAGTTTTATCCGCAGCATGCGCCTGGCCGCCTACTCTTCTGACAACATCGGCCACTATGGCCTGGCTCTCGAGCATTACTGCCATTTCACCAGCCCCATTCGCCGCTACACCGACCTCATCATCCAGCGCCTCCTCTTCGATGAGCTTCCCCCATCTGCCGATCTCAACGCCATCGCAACCGCCTGCTCGGAAAAAGAGCGGATCTCCTTCCGCGCTGAATCCTCTGTCGTCCTCCTCAAAAAGCTCCGGCTGGCCGCCACCTACTTTGCCGCCGATCCCTCGCACATCTATCCCGCCGTTATCACCCGCGTCAAACCCTTTGCCCTCTTCTTTGAGGTCCCTCTCTTCGACATCGAAGGAAATCTCCACGTCTCTAAGATCGGCAACGACTACTTTGAATACAATGCCGCCCGCATGACTTTTACCGGCACCCGCACCGGCAAATCCTACATAGCCGGCCAATCCATTTTCGTCCGCCTCGAGAATATTAACTACATCCTTCTCCAAACCGAATGGGCTCTTGTCCCCCCTCCGCCGACTAAAAATCACCTCCTTGCGAAATAACAGCCGTCTCGCCATCATTAGGCCATGAAGAAATACTTCCTGACGGGGCTTGTTACGCTCCTTCCTTTGGCGGTCACGATTTGGCTCGTCCATTTTGTCGTGAACTTTCTCACCAAGCCCTTTCTCGGCATTGTCTCCGCTCTCACCGACCGCATTCCGCTCAACTCCTTTTCCGTTCGGACGATCAGCCAAATTCTGATCCTCATTCTCCTCTTTTTACTGATCCTCTCTCTCGGCTTTGTGGCGCGGCGCTATTTCTTCAATCACTTGCTCCGGGTTGGCGATCGATTTCTCGCACAGATTCCCCTCGTCAATAAAGTCTATAAGACATCGAAAGAGATCGTCAAATCGCTCTTCAGCGCGAAAGCCGGTTCTTTCAAGCAAGTGGTCCTCATCCCCTTTCCCTATCATGGGTGCTATTGCGTTGGCCTCATCGCCCGCAACGCGCCCCATGCCTGTTCCGTAACGGAACACGACGAACTCGTCTCCGTCTTTATCCCCACCACGCCCAATCCGACGACTGGATTTCTCGTCATGTGCCACAAATCGGAACTGATTCACTTAGACATGAAAAGCGATGAGGCGATCAAATATATCGTCTCCTGTGCCGTCATTCAACCCGAAGCTGTGAGCCCCGCATGAAAAAGTACCTTCTCACCGGTCTCATCATCATCTTGCCCGTTGCCCTCACTCTCATGGTTGTCTTTTTCCTCTTCGACATCTTCACCACTCCCTTTGTGACGATTGTTGGCCCTCTTGTCCAGCTCATCCAGCACAAGCTCCTCATTCGTTTGCCCCAAGGATTTACACTCTTTCTCTCTCGCCTTCTATCCCTCATTTTACTATGTATTTTTATCTTTATAATAGTACTTGTGACGCGCCTTTTA
>CAYNWC010000179.1:0-2438 GCA_964400805.1 uncultured bacterium
ACCCGCGACCTGCCGCTTAGGAGGCGACCGCTCTATCCACTGAGCTACGAGGACAAATAAGGAATCCGGACTGTCAAAATGCCTGGGTTATCTAGAGACGCTGTGACATTCGGTTCATCGATAACGCTTTTCCCGCGCAGAGAAAGAAGTTTCAGCCAAAAAAACCTCGATTGTTTGCAACCAAGAGCCTTTTTCCCAGGAGCCAAAAGTCTTTTGGAATGATCCATGTGCACATAGAGATAGTCCCCATCAAGCAGCACATCGATTTCAGGTCGACCGCAGGCGCTAACTTTGTAGATAGAAGCATTCTCTTCTTTCGTAGGAGGAAAAAAGTCAGCGCTGTCTGCATCTACGGGATATGGTTTCAAATTTGCAAAATCAAGAGGAATCACTTTTGGTTCTCCCACAACAACTCTCTTCGCCTGAGGAGAAAGAGAAATAGGACCCCACTCATAAAGGAGTTCTTGAGGACTCGGAATTTGAGGCGGGGAAGCGGGACTCACAATTTGAGAGGGAGGTGTGCTCGTAAAAAGCGCTTTAATCCAAACCCAAATGGAAGTGAGAGCTTGACAGACCCGTTCGGCTAAAGATTGGAGAAGAGAAGGGCCCTGCGGCATGTTAGCCGGTTGGGCTGCCACGGGCAGAGAAGTATTTGCATTCACGCGTATCATAAGGCGAGTATTATAAACTCGACGGGATTTTTCTCATAGATTATACTGGTCAGCATGCAGGCAGATATCGGTTTGATTGGACTCGCTGTCATGGGCCAAAATTTGGTCCTCAATATGGCCGACCACGGCTATTCGGTCGCCGTTTTCAACAGAACAGCTGCCAAAACCGATGCGTTCTTACAGGGCCCCGCGAAAGGCAAAAAGATCGCAGGCGCCCATGAATTAAAAGATTTTATCGCTCTTCTCAAACGCCCTCGCCGCGTCATGCTGATGGTGAAAGCCGGCGATCCGGTCGATGAGTTCATCGATCACCTGGTTCCCTTGCTGGAAGCGGGCGATATCATCATCGACGGCGGCAATAGCCATTTCCCCGATACGCAGAGACGCTATGAGGCATTGAAGGCCAAGGGCATTCTGTTCATCGGCGCCGGGATCTCGGGAGGCGAAGAGGGAGCCCGCCATGGCCCTTCGATCATGCCCGGAGGGAACGTCGAGGGATGGCGCCATGTGAAGGAGATCTTCCAATCGATCGCTGCCAAGTCAGAAGAGGGGGATCCCTGCTGCGACTGGGTGGGCGATGGGGGCGCAGGCCACTATGTGAAGATGGTCCACAATGGGATCGAATATGGCGATATGCAGCTGATCTGCGAGGCCTACGATTTGCTGAAGCGAACCGGCGCTGCCGACTTTGCCAAGATCTTTGCCGAATGGAACCGCGGCCCATTAGATAGCTATCTGATCGAGATCACCGCCCAGATCTTTGGGAAGAAAGATGCCGATGGAAAATTACTCTTAGACAAAATCTTAGATGTGGCCGGGCAGAAGGGGACGGGGAAGTGGACCGGGATCGATGCCTTGGATCGGGGGATGCCTTTGACCTTGATCGGCGAGGCGGTGTTTGCCCGTTGCCTGTCAGCCCTGAAAGGGGAGCGGGTTGAGGCGAGCCGCCATTACCAGGGACCCGAGCACCGGCTGGCCGCGAGTGCGGACGCAATTGCCCAGGCGCTCTATGCCTCGAAGATCATCAGCTACGCGCAAGGGTTCATGTTGATGCGCTCCGCTTCGGAAGAAAACAAGTGGAATCTCAATTTTGGCTCCATTGCCCTCATGTGGCGCGGAGGCTGCATCATTCGGAGTAAATTCCTCGGCAAAATCAAGGTCGCCTACGACAAGAATCCCAAGCTGGCTAGCCTCTTGGTCGATCCCTTTTTTATCGGCGAAATCAGCCATTGTGTCCCTTCCTGGCGCAAAGTCGTGGCGGAAGGGGCCCTGGCGGGCGTTCCTTTGCCCTGCTTTAGCACGGCGCTCTCTTTCTTCGACGGCTACAGAAGCGCGCAGCTCCCTGCCAATCTCCTCCAAGCGCAACGGGACTTCTTTGGCGCTCACACTTATGAGCGCATCGACAAACCCCGCGGCCAGTTCTTCCATACGAACTGGACTGGCAAGGGGGGCGATGTGAGCTCAAGCAGCTACAACGTTTAGTTCTTTTTTTCTTCGGCGCTCGGGGTGGGTTCTGGCGCGGGGGGAACCTCTGCAGGGTATCTGGGATATTCGGCTATGGTTGGGACTGAAACAGGGTGAACCATAAAAAGACTCCTTTTCTTTAGTCTGCTTTGAGAACTTCCATGAAAGCGCTTTGGGGGATATTGACCTTCCCGATCTCTTTCATCCGCTTTTTACCCTCTTTCTGCTTTTCCCAGAGCTTTCTCTTGCGGGTGATGTCGCCGCCGTAGCACTTGGCGGTGACGTTCTTGGTGATGGCGCTGA
>CAYNWC010000180.1:0-2371 GCA_964400805.1 uncultured bacterium
CAAGCCGGTGAGCGCTTTAAAAATCGGAACAAAAATCAGAGAACCGATGCCGCAGTAGAAAATGAGGCGCGCGCCCGGTTCCACTTCTTCTTCATGAGCCCGTTCCACCATGCGAGGATACGTTCCTTTGAGATTCCAGCCGAGAATGAGGAGGGCGACGATGAGCGAACAGATGCTCGGGATGAAAAGAGCTTTCATGACGTTCAGGCTGGTGATATTCCCGTTGATCCAGAGCATGGTTGTGGTGACGTCGCCGATGGGCGTCCAGGCGCCTCCCGCATTGGCGGCGATCACAACCATCGCGCCGAGGAGCATGCGCTCTTTGGGCTCGGGGACCAGTTTGCGGAGCAGCGAAACCATCACAATCGTGGTCGTCAGGTTGTCGAGAATGGCCGAGAGAAAAAAGGTCGTAAACCCCATGATCCAAAGCATTTTTCTCTTCGAGTTCGTGTGGATGAGATCGGTGATCACTTTGAAGCCCTTATGGACATCGACTACTTCGACCAGGGTCATCGCCCCCATCAAAAAGAAAATAATCTGACTGATGTCATTGACCTTTTCACCCAGAGCGTGCAGATCGGGCCCAGCCAAAAAGAGGACCGTCCAACAGAGCACAGCCATCAATAAGGCGGAGGCTGATTTATTAATCTTAATTTCGTTTTCAAAAATAATCGCCAAATAACCAATGACAAAGATGAGAATAATCATGAAAGTTCCTTTTGAAGAATATCGTGCATACGCAGTAAGCCCATCACTTGTCCTCCTTTGAGTACAGGCAGAACGGTGATCAAACGGGAAGGATCTTCTTCCATGCGTTTGACCGCTTCGATCGCCATGGCTTCCGGGGCAATGCTCTTAGGAGAGAGAGTCATGAATTCCGACAGAGGGCAATGGAGGGCATCCGGCCCTTTCGTTTGGATGGCTCTGCGCAAATCGCCATCGGTGAAGATCCCCTTCAGAGTCCGGTTCTCATCCGCTACGAGAAGACAGCCGCACCGCTTCATCGAAAGTTCATGAAGCACGTCGATCAATTTGTCGGTCGGCCGGCAAAGCGGAATGTCATTTTCTTTGAGCATCAGATCGGAGACTTTGAGGGTGATTTTGCGGCCCAAGATACCCCCCGGATGGTTCGCGGCAAAGTCGCTCATAGAGAATTGCTTCCTCTGCATGAGAGCGATGGCCAAGCAATCGCCGAAAATGAGTTGGGCGGCGGTCGATGTGGTGGGGGCGAGATCATAGGGACAAATTTCTCTCTCTACAGGAAGAATGATGGAGAGATCGGACATCTTGGCCAGCTTGGAATGGGGGGCGTTGACCACCGCGATCGTCGCCGCTCCCCTTCTCTGCACATGGGGCAGTAGATCCAAAAGTTCTTGCGACCCGCCGCTCTTGCTCAGAGCGACGAAGACGTCCTGTGATGAGAGAAATCCGATATCTCCATGAAGAGCGTTGGTAGCTGAGAGGTAAAAGGAGCGGGTGCCCGTCGATAGAAAAGTGGTCGCGATCTTCTCCGCAATGTGGCCGCTTTTCCCCACGCCCGAAAAAACCACCACTCCCCTGCAGGCGAAGAGTTTTTCCAAAATCTGTTGCGCGCTTGCGAGGTCGATCGCATCGAAGAAGTGATTGAGATAGCGGCGCTGGTCTTCGAACAGTGTTTTCAGCATAACGCTTAATTTTACAAACTGCTAGACTTAAACGAAAAGGGTTATTTATGGCAAAGACGCCGATTGCTGTGGCTGAAGGGGATGGAATTGGGCCAGAAATCATGCGAGCAACGCTCCATATTTTGGAAGCGGCGGGCGCCCAAATCGAAATCCACCGGATCGAAATCGGCGAAAAACTCTATCTCAAAGGATTTCCGACGGGGATGGATCCGAAAAACTGGGATGTAATCCGCGGGACGAAAGCCTTTCTGAAAGCCCCCATCACCACCCCGCAGGGAGGCGGATTCAAAAGTCTCAATGTGACGATCCGCACTACCCTCGGCCTCTACGCCAATGTCCGCCCTTGCGTCTCCTATTTTCCCTATGTCGATACCAAACATCCCGAAATGGATGTCGTCATCGTCCGCGAAAATGAGGAAGATCTCTACGCAGGCATCGAGTATCGGCAAACACCCGACGTGTGCAACTCTATCAAGATCATCTCCCGCGCCGGATCGGAAAAAATCATCCGCTACGCCTTCGAATACGCGAAGCGCCACGGCCGCAAAAAAGTGACCTGCTTCATGAAGGACAATATCATGAAGTTTTCCGACGGCCTTTTCCATAAAATCTTCGATGAGATCGCCGCCCAATACCCCGACATCCTCAATGAGAATTGGATTGTCGACATCGGCGCCGCCAAGCTCGCAGATACTCCTGAAATTTTC
>CAYNWC010000181.1:0-2368 GCA_964400805.1 uncultured bacterium
ATCGTGGAGATGTTGGGCTCGAATTTTTCGCCCACTTTGTAGAGGAATACAGAGCCGACTCCGTGTTTGGAGAGATAGTCGTGCGTCCCTTCGGTGGCATAGAGATCCCATCCTTTCGTCTCGAGATGGCGGAGCGATTCGAGGAGCTTGATCCGATAGTCGCCGCTGACACTGATGAGGAGCTTTTTGCCGCTGATTTTTTGCTCTGTGGAGAGCCACGAGGCGAAGAAGGCTTCGAGGTAGTTGTCGCCGATGTGGGCCACTTCGCCGGTCGAGGCCATTTCGACGTTGGCGACGGGATCGGCGCCTTTGAGCCGCTTGTAGGAAAATTGGGGCGTTTTGACGCCGACGTAGTCGAGCTCGAGCGTTTCAAAGACGCGCGGCTTGTATTTGTTGAGGAGGATCTCAGCGGTGATCTCGATGAAATTGTGGCGGGTCACTTTGGAGACGAAGGGGAACGAGCGGGAGGCGCGGACGTTGCACTCGATCACTTGGATCGCGTTGTCTTTCGCGATGAACTGGATGTTGAAGGGACCGGTGATCTCGAGCGCCTTGACGATGGCGCGGGTGATTTTTTTCGCGCGGCGGATCGTTTCGAGATAGAGGCGCTGCGGTGGAAGGACGATGGTTGCGTCGCCTGAATGGACGCCCGCATTTTCCACATGCTCTGAAATGGCCATCACGATGACTTCGCCCTGTTTCGCGACGCCGTCGATCTCGAGCTCTTTGGCGTTCTCGATGAATTTGGAGATGACGATCGGATGATCGGGGGAGACGATGGCCGCTTCCTTGAGGTATTTTTCGAGCTCCTCCTCATTGGCGACGACGTTCATGGCGGCGCCCGAGAGGACGTACGAGGGGCGAATGAGGACTGGATAGCCGTTATGGTGGGCGAAGTCTTTCGCATTTTTCAGGTCGGTGACCCGCTGCCAGGGCGGTTGGTCGATGCCGAGATCGCGGAGTAGCGAGGAGAAGGTGTCCCGGTTTTCTGCTTTGTCGATAAAGGAGGCGGCGGTTCCCAAAATAGGGTAGCCCTGCTTATGGAGCGGGAAGGCGAGGTTGTTGGCGATCTGGCCGCCGACCGAGACGATGATCCCGCGCGTGGTTTCGAAATCGGCGATATCTTGGACCCGCTCAAAGGTGAGTTCTTCAAAATAGAGGCGATCCGATTCATCGAAATCGGTCGATACCGTCTCTGGATTGGAGTTGATGAGGATCACTTCGGCACCCAAACGGCGGAGCGTGCGGGCCATATTGACGGCGCACCAGTCGAACTCTACGGAGGAGCCGATGCAATAGGGGCCCGAGCCCAAGACGATGATCGGTTTCTTTTTGGAAGGGACGATGTCGTGGGCTTGCGCTTGGTAGGTGGTGTAGAGGTAGTTGGTTTCGGCGTCGAATTCGCCGGCGAGCGTGTCGATCTGCTTGATGAAAGGGGCGATTTTGTGTTTGAGGCGCAGTTTGCGGATGTCGTTTTCGGTCTCTTTTTTCATCCGCGCGATCGACTTGTCGGAGAAGCCGAGCTGCTTGGCTTTGAGGAGGAGTTCGGGGGTCAGTTTTTGCTCAGTCAATTTGGCCTGAAATTGGGCAAGGCCGTGCAGTTGCTGCAAAAACCAGGGATCGATCCGGGAGAGTTCCTGCGCCTCTGAGACGGAGCCCCCCTCTTGGAAAAACTCATAGAGGGCGAAGAGGCGCCGGTCGGTCGGTTTCCGGATGTCGTTGAGCGGATGTTCGATCTCTTCGGGCGAGTCGTCGATGCCGCTGGAGCCGATGTTGAGCATCCGGATCCCTTTTTGGAGCGCTTCGGGGAACGATCTGCCGATCGCCATCACTTCGCCGACGCTTTTCATTTCGGTGCCGATGGTCCGGTCGGCGCTCTTGAGCTTTTGCGTGTCCCAGCGGGGGATTTTGACGACGATGTAGTCGAGGGCAGGCTCAAAAAAGGCGGTGGTTTTTTTGGTGATCGAATTGCTGATCTCATCGAGCCGGAAGCCGAGGGCCAATTTCGCTGCGACAAAGGCGAGAGGGTAGCCGGTGGCTTTTGAGGCGAGGGCGCTTGAACGGGAGAGGCGGGCATTCATCTCGATGACCCGGTATTGGCTTGTCTTCGGATCGAGGGCAAACTGGACGTTGCACTCCCCTTGGATTTTAAAGTGGCGGGCGCACCGGATCGCGATTTCCCGGAGGAGATGAAACTCGTAGTTGTTCAGCGTTTGCGAAGGGGCGACGACGATGCTCTCTCCGGTGTGGATTCCCATCGGATCGAAATTTTCCATGTTGCAGATGGTGAGCGCTTGATTGGCGACGTCGCGCACGATCTCGTATTCGAGCTCTTTCCAGCCGAGGAGATACTCTTCGATGAGAATCT
>CAYNWC010000182.1:0-2366 GCA_964400805.1 uncultured bacterium
CGAACGGCGGGGTTCATGGTGGAATCCCACAGCTGGTCGGCGTTCATTTCACCAAGACCTTTATAGCGCTGCACTTCGACCCCTTTGCGGCCATTGGCGCGGATCGCATCGATCACCTCGCGCAGGGTGTGCCACATCGCAGCTTTATTCCCCTCTTCTAAAATCTCAAAGAGTTCTCCATCTGCGATTACGTATTGATCGAGTTTGAGTTTAAAAGCAGCGAGTCTCTCCTGCAGGGCGATCAGCCGATTCACATCGTAGAGCTCCATGAAGGCAAGCGGTTTCGGAGTAAATATGCGCATCTCTTCGGTCACTTCCGCCGCGGGAATCGAGGCGAGCGTCTCTTCATGCGTGCGCCGCTGGACCCCTTCGTTCTCTTTTTTGAGGTCGATGAGCTCCGGCTCGCTGTAGATAAACTGTGGTTTAGCGCCGAGAGCCACTTGATATTGAGGATATTTTTCCCCTTGTCTTGCGGCGACAAACTCGCGGAAAGGAACCCCTTTCCTCTCGATCGAGCTGATGAACGTCTCCACTTCCATGATGAGGCCCATCAAACTTTCAGTCTGCTCTTTATCGTAGGACTTGTCTGAACCCGCTCTGCGGATCAAGATATCGCTTAAGCCCAGCTTGAGCAGATATTCGTCCATCTCCCGCTCGGAGTGGATGTATTGGCTCACCTTTTTGCGCGTCACTTTGAATAAGGGAGGCCGCGCGATATAGATGAAGTTGTTCTCGATGAGAGCGGGCATGTGGCGATAGAAGAAGGTAAGGAGCAGTGTTCGGATGTGCGATCCGTCCACGTCGGCGTCGGTCATGATGATGATTTTGTGGTAGCGCAGTTTCGCCAGGTTGAAGTTTTCAGCGCCGATTCCGCAGCCGAGGGCAGCCACCATCGAACCCACTTCGGTGTTCTGCAAAATTTTCTGCAAGCGAGCTTTTTCGACGTTCAAGATTTTTCCGCGGATCGGCAAGATCGCCTGGAAGCGCCTGTCGCGCCCCATCTTAGCAGAGCCGCCCGCCGAGTCTCCCTCGACGATATAGATCTCGCAAAGCGCTGGGTCGCGCTCTTGGCAGTCGGCCAATTTTCCGGGTAAACGGGCGCCGTCCAGCGCAGTCTTGCGCAGCGTCAGCTCACGTGCCTTTTTCGCCGCCTCGCGCGCTTGAGCCGCGATCACTGCCTTTTCGACGATCAGCTTCGCGATCGCCGGATTTTCATCGAGATAGGTGGTCAGTCCTTCGCCTACAATCGTCTGGGCAATCCCCGCCACTTCATTGTTGCCCAATTTCTGCTTTGTCTGCCCTTCGAATTGAGGATTGGGGACCTTCACCGAGATCACGGCGGTCAACCCTTCACGCATGTCCTCGCCGCCGACTGTGAGTTTCTCCCCTTTGATCAGGTTATGCCCTTTCATATAGCTATTGAGCACTCGCGTCAACGCAGTGGAGAAGCCCGTCAAATGGGTTCCGCCCTGGCGCGTCGCGATGTTGTTCACGTAGGAGAAAATGTTCTCGGTATAGGTATCGTTCCACTGCATCGCCACTTCGAACTCGACAGGGCCATCGTGCCCTTCTTTGACCGCGTGGAAGTAGATCGGCTTCGGAAACAGAGGGATTTTCCCCTCATTCAGATAGGAGACGAATGAAGATAAGCCGCCTTGATAATTGAATCGAACGGGTTCTCGATTGGAGTCCCTCTCATCTTGGAAGAGGATGGTGATCCCCTTGTTCAAGAAAGCCAGCTCTCTCAGTCGCTTCAGCAGCACATCGTAATCATAGGTCGTGACTGAGAAGATCTTCTCATCGGCCCAAAATTGGACCTTGGTGCCCCGTTTGGTCGTCGTTCCCAGTTTTTTGAGCGGTTCCATCGGCTTGCCCCGCTCGAACGTCATCTCATAGGCGTGCCCATTTTTGGAGACCGTGGCAACCAATTTTCTCGAAAGGGCGTTGACGCACGAAACGCCGACGCCATGCAAACCGCCCGAGACCTTGTAGGTCCCTTTGTCGAATTTGCCGCCCGCGTGCAAAATGGTCATTACGACTTCAAGGGCGGAGACCTCGCGTCCCTGCTTGGTCGATTCCTTCTCATGCTTTTCGATGGGAATGCCCCGCCCATCGTCTTCGACGGTCACTCCCCCATCCGCGTGGAGCGTGACGATGATCTGCGAGCAATAGCCGGCCAAGGCCTCATCGATGCTATTATCGACCACTTCATAAACGAGTTGATGAAGACCGTTTACGTGGGTATCACCGATATACATCCCCGGCCGTTCGCGCACCGCTTGGAGGCCTTCCAGGACGGTGATGGAACTTGCGTCGTATTTTTTATCTTCAGCCATTGTCGTCATGCACCTTACTCTTGTTTACCC
>CAYNWC010000183.1:0-2347 GCA_964400805.1 uncultured bacterium
AGATCATCGAAGAATTTGGCGCCGATGCCCTTCGCCTCTATGAGATGTTCATGGGTCCCTTCGACCGGGAAAAGCTTTGGAATACCGATGCCGTCAATGGGTGCCGCCGCTTCCTCAACCGCTTCTACGACATGGTCAACTCCGATAAAGTCACCGATGCTCCCAACGAAGCCGCCCTGAAATTGGCCCATCGCCTCGTTGAGACCGTCACCAAAGATATCGAGAACCTCCAGTTCAATACCGCCATTGCCCAGATGATGGAGTTCATCAACAACTTCATTCCGCTCGAGGCCTACCCCCGCTCGTGCCTCAAGATGGCCGTTCAGATGCTCTATCCCTTTGCTCCCCACATCGCTGAAGAGCTCTGGGAAGCGCTCGGCGCCTCCCAATCGATCACCTACGCCCCCATTCCTCCCGTCAACCCCCAATATCTCGTCGACGACACCGCCGTCTATATCGTCCAAATCAACGGCAAGCTCCGCGGCCGCTTCGAGCTCCCCAAAGACAAAACCGAAGAAGAGCTCCTCGCCCTCGTCCGGAAAAAACCTGAAATGGAAAAGCACCTCGCCGGGGAGATCCTCAAAACCATCTTTGTCCCCAACAAGCTCCTGAACATCGTCCTTAAATGAACCTTCTCGTCTTTCTCTTTCTTCTGGGACTCGCTCCGAAGCTCCTCTTCGAGCGGCTCCTCAAAGGAAAGCGCCATCCCGGCTTCCTGCAGCGGATTGGCCTCCGCATTCCCACTGCCGATAAGCCCGTTATTTGGATCCATGCCGTTTCTGTCGGCGAAGTCAAGGCCATCCAGCCCCTCTTTCGCTCTCTCCGGCAAACCCACCCTCACCACTTCTTTCTCATCACCACCACCACCGCCACAGGGCAGGCGGAAGCGCACCGCTCTCTACCCGAAGCCGATGCCTTTGCCTACCTCCCCATCGACCTCACCTGGATCGTCAATCGTTGGGTCCGCCAACTCAATCCCACCCGCTTCCTCCTCGTCGAGAGTGACTTTTGGCTCAACCTCCTCTCTGCCCTCAAGAAAAACGGCACCCACATCGCCCTTGTCAGCGGCAAGATGTCCGAGCGCTCTGCCCGCTGCTACCGCAAGTTTTTATCCTTCTCTAAGCGCCTCTTTTCCCACTTCGATCTTCTCTGCGTACAGGACGAGACCCATTTTCACCGCTTCTTGCCCCTCGTTCCCGACCCCACGCGCCTTCGCATCACAGGCAACCTCAAGCTCGACCTCGAGCCCCAGCCCACGACCAACTCTCTCGACCTTCCGCAGCCCCTCATCACCATCAGTTGCACCCACGCCCCCGAAGAGGCGCAAATCCTCGACATCCTCCGCGGCTATCCCTGCTCTCTCATCCTCGCGCCCCGTCATCCCGAGCGCTTCGAAGAAGTCGCCCAGCTCCTCACCCAACGAAACATTCCCTTTTCCCGCTGGAGCCAACCCGGACCCCACCACTCGCTTCTCCTCATCGACGCCATGGGACAGCTCCCCATCTGCTATCGTTCAAGCCGTCTCGCCATCCTTGGCGGCAGCTTCGTCTCTCACATTGGCGGGCACAACATCCTTGAACCCCTTCTGTATGGCACTCCCGTCTTCTTTGGGCCCCATACCTTTGGGCAGATAGAACTAGTCAGCCGCACCCTAGAGGCGGGAGCGGGCCTTTCGGTCCCGCTCTCCCACCTCCGTGCGGCTGTGGAAACGTTTTTTGATACCCCCTCGCAGGAGCAGGCCATGCGGACTGCCGCCCTCCAACTCATTCAAGCCGGCCGAGGGGCTACTCTCCGTACGCTTAAAGACCTAAACGATCGTTGATAATCCGGCCGACCTCTCCTACAACAACTCTGCCGGCGATAGCTCCAAAGCCTCCTAAGAAATAAGGCAGAGAAGTATTTATTGCCTGGTGAAAGGCAGATAAGAAAAGGGTTCCGGGAGCTGCAGTCACGAGTGTACCTCCCATCACGATAAAGCCTGCGGCCAAAGCGGCAAGACCGGCAATCATGAGAATATTGAGAGCGAGGCGGCCAATCCTTTGCAATGGTGAAAGATTTTCGTTCCTACTGTCTATGCGCAAAGAACGCAATCCTGCCTGGCTAGCGTTCAACAATTCAAAGACTCCCACGCCAGCGATCCCAGCTCCTATAACAGTTGTTGCTATGTTTGCAGCCATACTACACTCCTTGGTTAAAAATTTTTAAGGGGCACCCAACTTAGCAAACTTTTTGAAAAAAGAGGAAGAGAAAAAAAGTATTTGGATGTAAATCGTTGACCATGCTAAGCTCGTGCTTTCTCTTATCGCGGGGTGGAGCAGTGGCTAGCTCGTTGGGCTCATAACCCAAA
>CAYNWC010000184.1:0-2272 GCA_964400805.1 uncultured bacterium
GACCGCCTACACGACCAATGCCAAGTGCATCTTTGCTTTCACGGCCAGCGGCCAGACGCCCCGCGAACTCTCTCGCCTGCGCCCGCAAATGCCGATCATCGCCCTCACCGCCTCCCTCAAGAACTACCATCAGCTCGCCTTCAACTGGGGCGTCGTCCCTGTCTATGCGAAAACGTGCTCGAATCAGAAAGAGGCCTTTTCAACGATCAGCGCATTTGCCCTGTCTCAGGGCTACATCTCATTTGGCGATCTCGTCGTTGTCACCTCAGGCGCTCCCTTTGGTAAGAAAGGAACCACCAACATGATGATGGTGGAGAATATCGGTGAAGTGCTCGTCCGCGGCCACAAGGGGTTTGGCCCCAAGGTCACCGGCCGCGTTCTCTTTGTCTTGGCCCCTGAAGCGTATGATCCCGAAGATCTCAAGGGGCGCCTCGTCATCATCCCTCACTGCGACGACACCTTCCTTCCCATTCTCAAGCAAGCAGCTGGCGTCGTCCTTCAAAACTACGTCGGAGACACCGCCTCTGAGAAATATGTCGCTCTCATCGCCAAGACCTTCAATATCTCCGTCATGACCCGCGCCGACAGCGCGCTCACCATTCTCAAAGAGGGAGAAGAAGTCACTCTCCATCCCCAAAAAGGGATCATCTATCGCGGATCAGAAGACTTGCAAAAAAACAATTGAATCCGTAGCATCCTTGCCGCCTGACTTTAAGGAGGTTTTATGGTGGCATCCACTTCTATGCAGTCTCCCTCTCCCGTTCTTTTGCCTAATAGGCCCCGCGAATCCCACTACTGTACAGCTACAACAGTCAAACGCGTTGTGTGCACTGCATTCTATTTGATTACAACATTTAACGCGGATTTGATGCCACATCCGGCAATGGCCGGGGGCTTGATGGGAGTCACTGCTCTTTTCTTCCTTCTTGCGGCATTTGCTCCCGATCAAATCCAGCGCCATCCTCCCCACCAGTTGACTCGGTTGGCTAAGAGCGTTATGAGTGTGTTCGTCTCTTCTGCGATTATGGTTTATTCAAAGAACGCCTATCTCATGGTTGCTCTCCCTGTAACAGGTTGGATATGGATGATATGGAGCGATCCGAATTCTGCAAACGACTAAAAAGGAGTCCTATGTCAGTTCATAGTGTCGGATTCTGCATAACTCACATTTGATGACCTCTCAAGGAGAAACCGTCATGGCAAGTATCGCGTCTTCACCTCTTACGATTGAGAACTTCTGCCTGCAGACAAACCCTCCCCTCCCGCTCAACAGGGCCCATTCTTTTCAGATTTGGAAGGAGCATCAGGTCAGGATTTTTTGTATTACCGAAGCGGACGATCATATTTATCAAACGACCCTTTGTTTGATGTTAGAAACCCAAGAGAACGTGGATGCCTGTGTCAAAGCTCTCATGAAAAATCAAAAGATACAAGCGGAGGTCGTGCGCACAACTTCTGTTAAAGTGAAAAAGAGTGACGAGGCGATATCGCTCCATGTACGCTTTAGAGAACTCCTTGACCGTACGGAGTTTCTCACATATGCGATGCCCGAGCTTCCCGAGTTAGAGCCTACGCTTCCAGAGTTAGAGCCTACGCCCACATTGAATAAACACGACCTAACTTTGACTTTAAAAGAGGGAAAAATCAACGAGATCTTCCACCGGATCGCCCATCGATTTGGGTGGGGAGGCGGTTTGTTTGTGGAATCGGCTGATCGGGAATTTCCTACTCCTGACCTCTCTCTTCCAAAGCCAGTTACATTGAGCAGGATGTTTATAATTAGTAGAGAAGGTATTTTGGAAGATTTGCCCCGTGATAGGGGTCGATTAAACAAAACCAGCAAAGATATTCTAGAGTGGATAGAAAAGCCGAATCTGTTGCTTCCTGCGGTCATCAAAGAATACAAAGATGTCTTAAAAACTAAGTTTGAGATAGCGATGAAGGCGGGAAAGATTGATGAAGCCTCACTCCAACTTCTCCTAAGATTGGCAAAAGGGTTTCCATCGGAAGATGCCAAGAGCTTTTGAGTGGTCGCGGTATAGAAGAATCAGACTCTTGCCCTCTTCTGGCCTTTTGGGTATGATCTACTCCCTTACGTCCCCGTAGCTCAATGGATAGAGTGGAAGCCTCCGGAGCTTCAGATGTATGTTCGATTCATACCGGGGACGACGCAGTGAGTCTCCGATAGTTTCTTCAGCGGCTTGTTACGAAGCTGGCGTGTTTTTTCATCAGCGCAGAGCCCCTTCGGGGAAGGTTGAGACGCAGAGGAAGA
>CAYNWC010000185.1:0-2253 GCA_964400805.1 uncultured bacterium
GGGGAAAAGCGCTTAAAAATCACCACATCCCTGCAGAGGTCGAGCGTATTGCTCCCACTCCCTTCGAGCGTCTCTCTCTCGGCAATCATAAATCGCAAGACTGGGATCTCGTCCAGCGGCGCGGCGATCTCGCTGAGATCCTTCCCGTTCTCTTTGCCCTCGGCCAAAAGATCCCCTACACCCCCCCCCAACCCCTCACCGGGACCGCTCGCCTCCTCGAGATGCCCGCAGATCGCAACGCCCTTGTAGCGGCCCTGCTCTCTTTTTTCAAAGCCGCCTTTACCAAGATCTGCATCCCCCGCCTCGTCGACGACCACCATCAAGGGCTCACTTCCGAAGAACCCATCACTGGCAATCGCTTCTTTCTTCTCCAAGAAGGGGCCAAACAGATCCGCGCCCTCTTCTTCCACCAAAACGAGCGGCGCCTCGCCTTCTTGCCCCATCTCCCTTCCTCCCTCCACACCGGCCGCATGGTCGGCCTCCAAGCCCCCGGCATCGGCAGCCTCGACTTCGACTGGTCGAAAAAGACCCTGCGCAGCGTCATCCTTCACGCGTCCACCAGCGGAGAAATCCTCCTCGAATTGCAAAAAGAACTCAAAACCTTCCGCGTTCGCGCTCACCTCAAAGAGAAGGGGAAGCGGCAAAAAGGAACGGAGCCTCTTTTGCTCGCGGAGGGCAAGACGTTTTATCTCGATCAGTTTCAGAAATAAAGGGAGTAGAATTGGCTGGTGGGAAAAAACAGGACTCCATATGCTGTCCGGTCAAAAATAGGAAGGAGGTTTATATGTCGAATATTTCTTACGTAAGGGCAGGTGCTTCCTGTCTACCAATGATCGGTCCTTTCGTCGCACTATATAACGCTATCGAAGTCAAAAAAGAAATGGAAGTGGCATTAGATCCTCTGGTTGACTCATTGATCAGCATGAAAGTCGGTCTGATCCACCGATTCCGCATGGAAACACCTTTTTCCGCTCTCAATGAAGCACGACAAGAGTTACAAATCTCACAAAATGAATTCCGGAATAAGTATCTTCTACCCGCCCAGAAAGGCCGCATCTACGCCATTTGCGGAATCGCAGGCAATGTTTTATCCGTTGCTTTACTAGTTGCTTTAACAGCCTTTGGTGTACTTAGTGGTATAGTTCCAGTGACGTGGGGCGTTGTCTTCACATTTCAAGCTATTGTTTTAAGCTGGAATTTATATCAGCACAATAAAACCATACAAGCCTTCCAGCCCCTTGAGGTTCGTCAGGATGAACGCAGTGGCGCGGAGCTTCCATCCCATGGCTAATTACATGGATCATATTTAGAAGTAGGCGCGGTTGGCCCCTCTCCTATAGATTTTGAATTAGTAAGCAATCCTTACTAGTTGGTCTGGCTCCATCATCAGCAGTTTGTCGGAAATCCCGACAAACTGAAGTGAGCTCTAATTCTCCATTTTATAAAACCGTGCATTGCCAGCGCACGGTTTCTGCATAAACTGTGTGTTGCCACTGCAATACAAGTTGACTACGCCCGAAGGTGATTAATTCCCTTGATTTTTCTCCTAAATTCCCTGTACCTTCCGAGTGATGATGTCTACTGCGTCAAACGGTTCGATTGAGTTGGCTCTTCTCTCTACATTCCGCCACCACGATCCCCATCACTTTCTCGGTCTCCATGGCTCGGTGATCCGCCTTTGGCGCCCCGGCGCGACTTCTATTTCCCTCGAGGTGCAGGGGTGCATCGTCACGGCTTCACGCGTGGGAGAAAGTGGCCTCTTTGAATATGTCCTTCCTTCCCCCATCGCTCCCACCGACTATCGCATCTATCACCAAAGTGGGCTGTTAGCTCATGACCCTTACGCCTTTCTCCCGACGATTGGCGAGATGGACACGTTTCTCTTCAACAAGGGATGCCACTATCAGCTCTACGGGATCCTCGGCGCGAATGGCTGCACCGTTCAAGGCGTTGTCGGCACGCGGTTTGCCGTCTGGGCGCCCAATGCCCGCAGCGTCTATCTGGTCGCCGATTTCAACCACTGGGACGGAAGGCTTTGTCCGATGCGGAGTCTCGGCATTTCGGGCATTTGGGAACTCTTTATTCCTGCGATTGGCCCTGGAGAGAAATACAAGTTCGAGATCCACACGCAGGGAGGGGATCTGCGGGTCAAGAGCGATCCGATGGCCTTCTACTCGGAACTGCGCCCTCTGACGGCTTCTGTCGTCTACGATGTCGATGCCTATCGCTGGAACGATGCGGAGTGGAGGCCCA
>CAYNWC010000186.1:0-2250 GCA_964400805.1 uncultured bacterium
CGCTGTGAGCGAGAATCTCTTCCGTTGCGGGTCGAGCCTTGTCCTTTCTTATGTGCCATGAATCCTCTTTACGCTGCGACGATTTTGGTGATTTTTACACGGGAGTATTTTTGGCGGTGGCCAACGGTGCGGCGGTAGTTCTTGCACTTCTTGTATTTGAAGGCGATGACTTTAGGCCCTTTTTCAGTGCCAATGACTTGAGCGTGCACAGAGCACTTCGGAAGATGGGGCAGGCCTACTTTCGGCGCTGTTCCATCGTGAAGAAAGAGCACTTTGTCAAACTTCACTTCTCCGTCACAGCCCAAAAGCTCAACGTCGATTTCATCTCCCTCTTGAACGCGGTACTGTTTCCCGCCTGTCTCGATAATCGCGTACATAATTCCTCAAAAAAATAGACTTGTAATTCCCAAAAATAGTAGTCGAACGGGGGACTCTTTGTCAAATGAAATTAAACAAGGCTCTTCTTCAAGAATTTTTTTTTCTTCTTTAGAGGGAGGAGAACGAGGTAGCCGAGGGCGGCGACGAGGGCGATGGTGGCGGCAGGGGGCCAGTTGAGGGCTTCAGCTGCGGAGAGTCCGAGCCAGCTGAAAAGGGCGCAGAAGGCAGCGGCGGCTCCCATCATGAGAAAGAAGCGGTGGGTGAAGAGGCTGGCCAGTGTCGCTGGGATGGTGAGCAGGGCGATCACTAAAATGGTGCCGATGATCTGCATGAGGAGGACGATGGAGAGGGCTACGAGGGTGAGCAGAAGCAGGTAGAGGCGTTTCACCGGAACTCCCTGTAGGAGGGCCTGTTCCTCATCAAAACAGAGGGCCAAAAAGCGGCGGTAGTAGAGAGCGACGATGGCGAGAATGACCCCATCTAAAACGGCGAGTCGGATGAGATCGCGGTTCTCGATCCAGAGAATATTGCCAAATAAATAATTGAGGAGCTCGACATTGGTGCCTGGCGTGAGGGAGAGGAAGATCATGCCGATCGCCATCCCTGTAGACCAGATGGCGGCGATCACGGCGTCTTCCCGCTGGCGGAAGTGGAGATGGGTCCATCCGAGCAAAAGGGCGGAGGCGATGGCGCTGACAAAAGCGCCCCAAATGGGGTCGAGCCAGGTCAGACCATAGGTTCTCTGTAGCCAGAGGAAGAACCCCATCCCGCCGAGGACTGAATGGGCGATGCTCCCTGCGATGAAGGAGATCCGTTTGACCACGACGAATGAGCCGATCACACCGCTTGCCAAGGAGGCGAGAAGGCTGGCCCACAGGGCCATTTGAAGGAAGACATTCTCAGTGAACAGAGAGAGCATCGGCTGTCTCCCTGTTGAACATCAGCGGCGCGTGGTAGAGGCCGAGGGCAAAGTGTTCGCAAACATCTTTGGGCAAATAAGAGCTGACGCGCCCTTGAACGCAGAGGACCTGATCGACCCGCTCGATGATCGTTTTGAGATCGTGGGTCACCAGCAGGATCGTCTTTTTCCCTTTCAAATCCTCGAGGATTTCGAGGATGGATCCGATCGATGCGGCATCGATATTCGCGGTGGGTTCGTCGAGGAGAAGAACGTCGGGGTCGGAGAGGAGGGCGCGGGCGAAGAGGGCTTTTTGCGCTAGTCCTCCTGAAAGAGAGCCAAAAACCTTATGTTTATGAGGAGAAAGTCCCAGTTGATCGATCAGTTGATGCGCGCGCGCTTTCACTGCAGCGGGATAGGTGCCCCACCAGCTCGTTTGGGAAAGGGCTCCCAGGAGGATCAGCTCCAAAACAGTAATCGGAAAATCGCGATCGGTGCGGTAGACTTGAGGGACATACCCGATCGTTCCTCGCACGCGGGCCTTCCCTTGCGTTGGCATAAGAAAGCCCATCAGGAGCTTCAACAAGGTTGTCTTGCCTCCTCCATTTGGCCCCATGATACCCACAAAGGCCCCCGTTTCGATCTGCAGATCGATCCGCTGCAAAACCGGCACGTCGTCGTAGGAGAAGAAAAGATCTTCGATTTCAATCTGCATAAGGAGCGGCGATTAAATGGGCTAATTTGCGCATCGTCTCAAAATAAGCGGCTGAATAGGGGTCGATCAGATGGATAGGCACATGGAGTTTTTCGGCGATCAATTGAGCTCCCTTATTGTTGTATTGCGGCAAGGCGAGGGCCACTTCCATACTTTGAGAGCCCGCCTGTTTCAGAATCTCTTCTAAGTGTTTGGGGCGCGGATCTTTACACTCATATTCGACCCACAGCTGTTCAAAATTATACTCTTGGCAAAAATA
>CAYNWC010000187.1:0-2232 GCA_964400805.1 uncultured bacterium
GTTTAAGAGGCTCCGGTCCATAAATTGCCCCCTCTTGTCGCGGCTCCGATTCCAGAACCGGTGGCGCCCCCTCCTTCGACCACATTCGGCGAAGTCACCGTCAAAAAAGGGGATAGCTTAGAAAAGATCGCCAAGGCGCACCAAACGACCGTCGATCAATTGATCAAGTCCAACCATCTGACGGGCCATTTTCTCAAAATCGGACAGGTGTTGAAGATCCCCGCCGAAAAAACGAAAGTGCTCGACAAGAAGCCGGTGGTCGATCTGGGCCCCGAATATTACACGATGAAAGTGGGCGATAATCCATGGGCCATCGCGATGAAGCACCAGATGAAAGTGGAAGAGCTTTTGCGCCTCAATGGCCTCAATGAAGAGAGAGCGCGCAAGCTGAAACCGGGCGATCGCCTGCGGACTCGATAACGATGTCGCGCGCGGCTGTTGGGCTGATTGTCTCTGTCGCACTCCTCTTCTCCATCGGTCTCTTGATGGTGTTCAACACCACCGCTGCGGAAATCATCGATCGCTCCTTGACGACCAATACGCACTCCGCCCTCATTAAACAGATCGCCTATAGCGCCGTGGGGATTTCTATGGGGCTTCTGGTCTACCGCTGGGGCTACGAGAATCTGATCCGGTGGAGCGTCCCGCTGCTGCTCGGAGGAACGGCTATGCTGATCCTCGTCTTTTTGCCGGGATTTGGGATGACGATCAACGGCGCGCGCCGCTGGCTCGGCCTGTTTGGCTTCCCGATTGGGCAGCCCTCCGAATGCATTAAGATCCTCCTCCCTGCGACCTACATCTATTGGTATTTAAAGCAACCAAAGCCGATCGCCTTTATGTCATTCATCACCATGCTGGGTTGGCTCTCCATTCCCGTCGCATTGATCCTCTTTGAACCCGACAACGGTACGACGTTCATCCTTTTTCTCCTCTTCATCGTCCTCTTTTTGCTGACGCGGATCCGCCTTCTCTATTGGGCGCTGCCGTTGCTATTTCTCTCGCTGCTCGGCGGCCTTGCGGCCTCGCAGATGCCCCACGTCAAAGGGCGTATCCAGATCTACCTCCACCCCGAACTCGATCTGCGCGGAAAAGGACACCAACCACACCAGGCGAAAATCGCCGCCGGTTCCGGTCAACTCTTCGGCCGCGGTCTTGGCGAAAGCCTCCAAAAGCTCAACTACTTGCCTGAAGCGCGGAGCGACTATATCGCCGCCATCTACGCCGAGGAGATGGGATTCGCCGGCATTCTCGCTCTCATTGCGCTCTACATTGTCCTCGCATCGAGCGGCTTTGCGATTGCGATCCGATCGAGCGAAAGGGGCGCTTTTTTACTGGCGGCCACGCTCACGTTTTTAATTGCAATGCAAGCCTTTCTCAATTTAGGAGTCGTCTCGGGATTGCTCCCGAGCAAAGGGATGACCTTGCCCTTCTTTTCTCAAGGGGGTAGCTCCTTGATGGTCAATCTCATCGCCCTCTTCATTCTCTTAGACATTTCGCGGAAACAGCTATGCGTAAGATATTGATCGCAACCGGAGGCACAGGCGGGCATCTCTTCCCCGCAAGACAATTGAATCAGCGCCTCTCCGATTGTTCCTGCCTCTTCGCAGGGCACCGCTTAGAGCAGAGTCCCTTCTTCGACCGGAAGCTGCCCTATCGGGAAATCGTCTCCTCCAACCGGAATCCGTGGACGTTGCTCAAAGGGCTGTGTCAGAGCCTCGCTCTCCTCATTCGCTTCAAACCCGACGTCGTCGTCGGCTTTGGGAGTTTTCACAGCTTGCCCGTTCTTCTCGCTGCGGCGCTCTTGCGAAAAAAAATCGTCCTCTTTGAGGCCAATTGCACCCTCGGCAAAGTGAATCGTTGGCTTCTCCCATTTGCACAAAAAGTGGCTCTCCAATTTCCTGTCCCAATGAAAAAAGCAGTCTACGTTCCTTTGCTGCCATGGACGAAGCCGGCCGCGCGGACAAAGACCTACGCGCGCGATCCCGAACGACTCACGATTCTCGTTTTCGGCGGCTCTCAGGGCGCTGTGTTTCTCAACAAGACCTTTTGCGCGGCGGCGCGCCTTCTTCCGTTCCCCTTTCGCGTCATTCATTTGACCGGAAAAGAGGATCCTGAGGTAAGATATACGGTTCCGGCTGAAGTGAAACCATTTGAATCGGAAATGGCCGCGGCATATGAGGCGGCCGATTTGGTGGTTTGTCGCTGCGGAGCGGGGACGACCGCCGAGTTGAT
>CAYNWC010000188.1:0-2222 GCA_964400805.1 uncultured bacterium
GCAGTGGAGCAAATGAGTCAGTATGGATAGACATAAAACAGCAACCGGCACTGTCATTCAGGCCTTTGGAAACCTTTTGCACGTCCGTTTCGATGGTGCAATCCGCCAAGGAGAAGTGGCGCGTGTGCAGCTCGGGGATGAGTCTTTGCTTGCAGAGGTAATCGAGATCGCTGGAGATGATGCGAAAATCCAGGTATTTGAAGATACCCGCGGCATCAAGTTTGGCACCCCTGTTTATTTTACCGGTCACTTGCTCGAAGCGGAGCTGGGCCCAGGTCTTTTGTCTACAATCTTTGATGGCCTCCAAAATCCACTGGAAAAAGTCGCCAACGCCACCGGCGTTTATCTCTCTCGCGGTGTTTACTTGCCCCCTCTGGATCGAGAAAAGAATTGGGACTTTCAACCGATCGCAAAAGCTGGCGATGTATTGAGCCGAGGCGATGCGCTAGGTTCGGTTCAGGAGAGCCGTTTTCAACACACCATCATGGTCCCTTTTTCCCAATTTGGAAAAGTCAAAATCACTCACGTCGCCAAAGCCGGCACGTACAAGATCGATGATGTGATTGCCAAGGGAGAAGATGAAAAAGGGCACCCTCTCGAATTCACCATGGTTCAGCGCTGGCCTGTAAAAAACGCACTGATGGAAGGGAAAAAGATTCGCCCCACGCGAATGATGGATACGGGAATGCGGATTCTCGATACCCAGTTCCCCGTTTTGAAAGGGGGCACCTTCTGCTCTCCAGGTCCATTTGGCGCCGGCAAAACGGTCATGCAGCACCACCTCTCTAAGTACTCCGCGGTTGACCTTGTGGTCATCGTTGCGTGCGGCGAGCGCGCGGGTGAGGTCGTCGAAGTTCTCCGCACCTTCCCTCAATTGATCGACCACCACACCAACGAATCGTTGATGAAGCGTACCGTGATGATTTGCAATACCTCGTCTATGCCCGTTGCGGCCCGCGAAGCCTCCGTTTATATGGGGGCCGCGATTGCCGAATACTACCGGCAAATGGGACTCGATGTGCTTCTTTTGGCCGACTCGACCTCCCGCTGGGCGCAAGCAATGCGCGAAATGTCGGGCAGGCTCGAAGAGATCCCCGGCGAAGAGGCCTTCCCCGCGTACCTTGCCTCGCGTATTTCCTCCTTTTATGAAAGGGCTGGCGTTGTCGAGTTGAAGTCGGGAAAGACCGGGTCGTTGACCATCGGCGGAAGCGTCTCTCCCGCGGGAGGAAACTTTGAAGAACCAGTAACCCAAGCGTCCCTCTCGGTTGTCGGCGCCTTCCACGGCCTCTCCCGCGCGAGATCCGATGCTCGTAGATATCCAGCCGTCGATCCGCTCATCTCCTGGACCAAATACCTCGATGAAGTGGGCCATGAACTCAACGCCCGCCTCCCTCATTGGGCCGATAAGGTGAAAAAAGCGGCCGCCATCTTGCGAAAAGGCGATGAGATTGGCAAGCGAATGGAAGTCGTTGGAGAAGAAGGAGTTGCGATTGAGGACATGATTGTCTTCCTCAAGTCAGATCTCTATGAGTTCTGCTACTTGCAGCAAAACGCGTTTGATAAAGAAGACACCTATTGTCCTCTCGAGCGGCAGATCGAGCTCTTCCGCTTAGTTCAGAAAATCTTCGATGCCCCACTAGAATTCGATGTGCATGACGCTGCGCGGAGCTTCTTCCTAAATTTGCAAAACGAGTTAAAGAACATCAACTTTTTGCCATTCCACTCCACAAAATACAAGGAAGCGATGGCAGCCGTTGAAGAAAAAATCAATCAGAAGATCAGAAAAGTATGAGAAAAGTTTACGATCGGATCATTGACATGCGCGGCAACCTAATTACGGTGGCAGCGGAAGGCGTCTCTCTTGGAGAGGTGGCCCGCGTCCAAAAGCGCAATGGAACTTCCACCTACGCCTCAGTGCTCCGGTTTGATGACGATCTCGTCACACTCCAAGTATTTGAGAACACACGCGGAATTTCCACGGGCGACCAAGTCACCTTTTTGAATCGGCAGATTCAGGCGACCTTCACGAAAGATCTCTTAGGACGCCGTTTAAATGGCGCCGGCGCGCCGGTCGATGGAGGCCCTGAAATTATTGGTACAGATGTCGATATCGGCACCCCCTCCTTCAATCCGACTAAGCGGATTATTCCTCGGGAGCTTGTCCGGACAAATATTCCGATGATCGATCTTTTCAACTGCCTTGTGAAATCGCAGAAGATCCC
>CAYNWC010000189.1:0-2214 GCA_964400805.1 uncultured bacterium
GCTCTTATTTTCGATAGAAATTAATAACCACCCGCGAACAGAGTTCGCTAGAGATCACAGAGAACACAGAGGCGAGGGAAGCCCTCGCGCTCCCAAAAAAAGGTATCTTATCCCCTCTCTGTGAGCTCTGCGATCTCTAGCAAACCTTGTTTGCGGGTGGTAAAAAACATTTTCCCGATTCTGAACTTATTTGACAGAAGAGGGTGTTTCGAACAAAATGGGCACTTATGCCTGACTGGAAAAACTCTCTCTCCCATTTGACCCTGATCGGTATTGAAGCGGCGTTGTTGGCCGGAGATATCCTCAAACAGGGCTTCGGCACACACTTTGCCATCTCTTCGAAGGAGGGGAAGCATAATCTCGTGACCGAGTATGACCACCGGGCGGAAAAGGCGATTCTCGAATTTATTAGCCAACATGTGCCGCAATCCCACTTTTTGGCCGAAGAGAGCGGCGCGACCGGAAAGGGGCGAGAGGGCCCATTTTGGATCATCGATCCGCTGGACGGCACGGTGAACTTCGCACACCAAATTCCCATTTTTTCAGTCAGCATTGGAGTCCAAATGGGGGGGAAGGTGGTGAGCGGTGTGGTCTACCAACCGATCACACATGAGCTGTTTGTTGCAGAGCGGGGAAAGGGAGCCTTTTTAAATGGACAGAGGTTGCGCGTCTCCGAGGTGAGAAACATCCACATGGCGATGTTGGCCACGGGCTTCCCCTATAATTTGGCCGACAATCCAAATCATTGCATCGACCACTTCACCGATATGCTGAAGTTGGGGATCCCCATTCGGCGATTGGGCTCGGCCGCGATCGATCTGGCCTATACAGCAGCGGGGAGATTCGAGGGCTTTTTTGAAGTGGAACTGAAAGCGTGGGACATGGCCGCGGGGATGTTGCTTGTGGAGGAAGCGGGAGGACGGGTGACGCAGTGGGACAAGAGCCCATTGGAGATCCCAACGCCCACTTCAGTGTTGGCTTCAAACGGCCATATCCACGACGCGACAGCAGCCATCCTGAATAGGGCGATTTAGACCATGCGGCTCGACGGAAAGAAAATCGCCGCAGAAATCCAAGCAGAAATCGGGAAAAGAGTCGGGCAGATCCAGGGGCGCAAGCCGGGCCTGGCGGTGATTCTTGTGGGCAACAACGCAGCTTCCCATGCGTATGTCCGGGCGAAGAAAGAAGCGTGTGTGTCGGTCGGCATGGTGTCTGTGGTGAGGGAACTTCCCGAAAGGGTGGCGCAGGCAACTTTGCTGCAGGAGATCGATCGACTGAATGGAGATCCGACCATCGACGGAATTTTAGTGCAGATGCCCCTGCCGGAGCAGATCGATGAGACAGCCGTGATGCGCGCAGTTGATCCCAAGAAAGACGTGGATGGTTTTCACCCGTTCAATATGGGGCTCTTGCTGCTTGGGGAAGAGGGGGGATTTTTCCCCTGCACGCCCCTGGGCATTCAGGTTCTTTTACAAAAAAGTCAGATCCCCGTTGAGGGAAAGCATGTGGTGATTGTCGGGCGCAGCAATATCGTCGGCAAGCCATTGGCTGCGATTTTGATGCAAAAAAAAGCCCATTGCAATGCCACGGTTACAGTGGCGCATAGCCAATCCCACCATCTGGAACAGCTCACCCGCTCGGCCGATATCTTGGTCGCGGCGATCGGTCGGCCCCACTTCATCAAAAAAGAGATGGTCAAGCCGGGCGCGACTGTGATCGATGTGGGAATCAACCGCCTTCCCGATGGAAAAATCGTCGGCGATGTGGATTTTGCGCGTGTGTCTGAGATCGCAGGGCCTATTACGCCGGTGCCTGGGGGCGTTGGCCCGATGACCATCGCCATGCTGTTGCAGAATACGTTGGCGAGTTTCCTCAAGGCGTGTCTGTTTCTCTTTCTGTTGGCCTCCTGCCAGAAAGAGGAGAAAGATCCATGCACCCATTTTCAGGGCGTGGCTATGACCATGTTCTATCAGGTGACAGTAGGTTGCAAACTCTCCGCAATGGAGCAAAAAGAGGTCGCAGCCCTCATCGCAAAGACCTTCGAAGAGGTTCACAACACCTTCGACCCCTGGAATCCCGCCTCTGAAGTCTCGCGGCTCAACCAAGCGCCTAAAGATACCCTCACTCCCCTCTCTCCCCCGCTGCAAGATCTCTTGACCCTTTGCCAAGAGTTGGTCACCATTACAGGCGGTAGATTCGATCCGACAATCGAAC
>CAYNWC010000190.1:0-2198 GCA_964400805.1 uncultured bacterium
GCCCCTTGGGGAAAACCCCATCTAATCAAGAAGTCACTAACAGATCTCCCTCTTTCAAAATGGGGATCGGAGCCTGTAAGTCACGCGCTTCGCCCTCTTCATCGGGGTAGTCAAAATTAAAACCAATGCCTTTGAGAAGGGGTCCGCGCGAGCGCCAAAAGGGGGCGCTACTGCCGTGAAGTTCCCCTTTCGCCAAGTAACCATCCTCCCACTGAATGCCATTCTTCTCTTTGAGGCTCTTGAGTTGGGCAAGTAGTGCGCTTTTTTCCCCCTCGCCGGCAAAGAGATCGTCTCTTTTTTCCAACTGATAGAGAAGCGTCTGCAATTGATGGGCCAGCTCACGGTTTTGAGAGGCGCCTCGATTCACCCGCACCGCAGGGCATAAGCCCGAATCGGTGATCAGCTTGATCCGCGCTTGCTTTTGCCCTACGTAATCGACAACACCGACCAAAGCACCGTCGGAAAGCACCGGGCTGTTTTTAGCCACAATGACTTTGCCTAGCGAGCGATTATCCGCATCGCCCACATTGACCCACAGGCTGCTGCTCCACGAACTGGGGTCGCGATAGATCACTTGCGCAGGAAGAGAGAAGAGTTGGCTGGTCACCAGGGCCCGTAAATGATCCGCGTGCCTCTGCGCGAAAGGGCGCTTCTCGAGTCCCTTCAAAAGCTCCACCTGCTCACCAATCCGCTGCGCCAGAAGAAGCCGCTCGCAGAGATGCTCGACCTGTTCGCGCAAATGTTGGTTTTCCAATTGCAGACGAAGCTTCTCATTGCCAGGGGCCTCTTCAGAAGGGCGCCCCAACGGAAGAACCGCTAACGCGCGGATCCGATCAGAAAGGCCTTTCGGCAAATTGATCCAACAAAAGAGAAAGAGGCCAAGAGCCAAAAAGGGAATGGTTATCGTTCGTCGCATACTGAGAGGATCCCTCGCGCTACATAGTCGATATTGTTGGGGGTTAAGCCCGCGACGCTAATCCTGCCGTTATCGGTCAGATAGATCGCAAATTGCTCGATCATTTTTTTCACCTGACTCGGAGTCAGATCGATAAAAGAGAACATTCCTTTATGCGTTCTCAAATGACTAAAATCCCTTTTTTGGTTCAGACGCTGAATCAACGCCTCTCTCATCGCTGTAAGGCGATGCCGCACTCCTTCGAGATCCCGTTGCCAAAGAGCGCGCTCTTGCTTCAATACTTCGACGACAAGACGGGCTCCATAGGCGGGGGGATTCGAATAGAGGGCGCGGATGATCCGCTTCACCTGGCTCCCGACGCGCGCTTTGATCACAGCCGTTTCATTGACGATGAAGAGAGCCCCCACGCGCTGACAATACATGCTGAAATTCTTCGAACAGGAATAGGCGACGATCATCTCATGCCCGTCCTGTAGAAAAAGACGGACCGCTCGCGCATCCTCTTCGAGTCCCTCTCCCAACCCCTGATAGGCAAAATCGAAAAAGGGGAGAAGTCTCTTCTCTTTCATCGCGCGGGAAATCTGCCCCCATTGCTCTAGCGTGGGATCGCAGCCGGTCGGATTATGGCAACAGGCGTGGAGCATGACGGCCGTCTTAGGCGGCAATTGGGATAAAAAGGCTAACATCGCCTCAAGGTCAAATCCTTTTTTCTCCCGATTATAGTATGGATAGGTTTCAATCTTGCATCCCGCCCTTTCCAAAACCATCCGGTGATTGGGCCATGTATGATTGGGCAAGCAAACGGTTTTCCCCACCTCTTGGGCTAAAAACTCAGCCCCCACGCGCAAAGCTCCCGTCCCTCCCGTCGTATGAGCGGCATAGACGCGCGCCTGCTGCTCTTGCCAGGCCTTGTCTCCAAAGACCACGGGTCCCAGCAACTCGAGCAACGTCCCCAATCCATCGATCGGCAGGTAGTCGGCCATCGTATCATGGACCCTTTCTTTGGCTTTCTTGACCGAACTGAATAACTCGGCGTGGAGATGATCATCTTTATAGATGCCCACCATCAAATCGACTTTTTCCTTCCGCAGATCGGCCTTGACAGCGCCTAAAAGGCCAAAGATTGGGTCGGGAGGAGCCTCTTTCACTTCCTGAAAAAACATTTTACCGTCCTTTTCAGTTCATTTTACTCTCTTGAATCAAAATAGGAAAAGCTCTTAGAATGATTTGCCTTAAGGGGCGTTAGCTCAGTTGGTAGAGCGCAACAATGGCATTGTTGAGG
>CAYNWC010000191.1:0-2141 GCA_964400805.1 uncultured bacterium
AAAAATAGCGCTCCCCCTTGTAATGGAGGAGAGTGTTGTTTTCTGGCTTAAATGCGGCTGTATCGCCGATCTCATTGCCGTAGATCCGGAAATCGTGAGCAAGAAAAAGCCTCACTTCCCTTGCATCGTCCCAAAGATTCTCGACGATGAATTTTTTTAGGTAGATATTCTCCTCCGAATCGACGAGATCATTGATCCAAATCCGCAAGCCTAGTTCATCGTGAATCAGTTCAACATGAGTCACTAACGTATTGTCTATGTAATCTCTTCGAATTTGCCAACCCTCGGGGATCCAGCTGAATCGATCGCCAGACCAAACGCCAAAGCGAAAAGGGTCTCCGGCATGGTTTTCTAGACCTACGTGAGGGAAATAGAAGTCTCGTAAAATTGAGTCTTTATCGAAGGCGATCAAGACATTTCCATTGCCAACGGGGATGTCTCTAGACATTCGCGCCTGCTTTTTTAGCTACCTTTTTGGCAGCTTCGAGTTTCTGCTTTTGCAGCTCGAGGCCCATATCCATCGGTTCGGCTTTGATGAAATCGATATCGGTGATTCCGATAAAGCCAAAGATCGTTCGGAGGTAAGGTTCTTGGAAGTCAAAGGGTTTTGTCTCATTGAGATATTGACCTCCGCGGCTTGTGATCACGATCATTTTCCGATCTTTGACCAACCCTTCTGTTTTCCCATCTTCTTTATATCTAAATGTGTGCCTCGGCTGAACGATCAGGTCGATGTAGTGTTTGAGCATGTAGGGGATATTGAAGTTCCACATGGGGGTGCTGACAAGAAATAGATCGGCTGTTTTGAACCGTTCGATATGTTGGAGGATTTCGGCCCAAGTTTCTTTCAGTCTGCCATATATGTCTTTGCCTTCTAAGAGGACATATTTTCCGCTGACGCTTTGCATAGTTAAAGAGGGGAGCTCTTCTTTAGGCAAGTTCAGCTCATCGATCACCCAGTCAGGATGTTTTTCTCTAAAAGCTTCCAAAAACACTTCGGAAACTTGCAGGGTACGGGACTCATCTTCACGTGGGGAGGCAATGATATGTAATAATCTCTTCATAACTGCCTAATAACAGATGGAAGGTAATATGTTTACAAAATTCCTAAGAGACGCAGAGAACACAGAGTACGCAGAGGTTTATTATTAATGATTTACGTGTTATACTGAAGAGACTATGATTCAAGCGGATGATCTTTCCCTCACTTATGGCGGGGAACAGGTGGTTTTGGAGGGGGCTGGGTTCAGCATCCAGAAAGGGGAGCGGTGTGGTCTGATCGGCCGCAATGGCTCCGGCAAATCGACCCTGTTCCGTTTGATTACGGGCGATGAGGAGCCCGATAAGGGGAGGATCGTTTTGCCGAGGGGCTACCGGCTAGGCGTCCTTCAGCAACAAATCCGCTTCACGAAGCCGACGATTCTCGAGGAGGCTGCCCTTGGTTTGAGAGAAGAGGGGGCCCTCTATAAAGTTGAGAGTTTGCTCTTTGGCCTTGGATTCAATGAAGAGGCCATGGATGCTTCCCCTCATGGGTTATCAGGGGGCTACCAGTTGAGGGTTCAACTGGCCAAGGTGTTGGCCTCAGAGCCCGATTGTCTGCTGCTCGATGAGCCAACCAACTATTTGGACATTTTATCGATCCGCTTCCTCTCAAAGTTTTTACAGCAGTGGAAAGGGGAGAGGATCCTCATTTCCCATGACCTCCAATTTTTAGATCAGGCGACGACCCACATGATGGGAATCCATCGCCACCACATCTACAAAATCAAAGGGAAAAGCGCCGATCTCTTTCACCTTATCGCTGAAGAGGAAGAGAGGCACGAAGTGGTCCGGGTGAATTTGGAGAAAAAGAAAGCCCACTTGCAAGAATATGTCGATCGATTCGGGGCCAAAGCCTCCAAAGCCACCCAAGCCCAATCCAAACAAAAAATGATTGATCGCCTCCCCGATCTAGAAAAATTAAAGAATCTGGCGCATCTCGATTTTGCCTTTCATGAAGTTCCCTTTATGGGTAAAAAGATGCTTGAAGCATCTCATCTCCAATTTGCCTATAACGAGCCGCTCATTGAAGATTTTTCCCTCACAATCGAGAAAGGGGATCGGATCGCCATCATCGGTAAGAACGGCTATGGCAAGTCAAC
>CAYNWC010000192.1:0-2111 GCA_964400805.1 uncultured bacterium
CCGAAACCCTCACCCTCATCCTCACCAACACCTACATCGTCGCCATCTCCCCTCACCGCAGCGATGTCATCGAAAATCTGATCTCCAGCAATACAACGCTTGGCATGACCCACAAGCCAAAGTTGATCCTCCACATCCTCCTCAAGATCGCCCAAGACTACACCAACAACATCAAGCGGGTCCGACACAGCATCCTCGGCGCCGAACAGCCTCCCCGCGTCGTCGATTCCAACTCCATCATCGTCCTGACCAAAAACGAAGAGATCCTCAACCAATACCTCACCTCGATCGTCCCCATGCGTAACGTCCTCGAAAGCATGGCCTCAGGCAGATACCTCAACTTCTACGAACAAGACCTCGATCTCCTCGAAGACCTCATGATCGCCATGCACCAATCCGAAGATGTTTGCCGGGTCAACATTAAGAGCATCAGATCGTTACGCGATTCCTATCACATCATTTTCACTAACGACGTAAACCGGACGATCAAATTACTCACGGCCCTAACCATCATTTTGAGCATTCCCCTTATCGTCGTCTCATTCTACGGCATGAACATCGCGCTCCCCTTTCAAGATCAGCCTTATGCCTTCGCTCTCATCCTCGGCATCACTCTCGCTGCCTCAATCATTGTCCTCGGTCTCTTCAAACGCAATAGATGGCTATAATACACAAAGACACAAAGAACACAGAGAAGTAGAAAAATTTAAATACCTTCCTCTGTGTTCTTTGTGTCTTTGTGTTAAAAAAGCTTAAGTGCCCTGGCTCGACCTTTACCGGTGAATCTATCTACCCCACTATCTCTTTGTGATTAAACGAGTAAGAGGGCTGGATTCTCCAGATACTTCTGCACAGTTTTGATGAACTTGGCGGCCTCGGCGCCGTCAAGGACTCTGTGATCGGCCGATAAAACGATATTCATCCGCTTACCAACAACAACCGCTCCGTTTTTCACGCAGGCGCACTCTTCGATGCCGCCAATGGCGAGAATCGCCGCTTGCGGCGGATTGATGATAGCCGCAAAATCACTCACGCCAAACATCCCCATGTTAGAGATTGTAAAGGAGCCGCCTTTGTACTCTTCAGGCTTCAACTTGTTGGCTTTGGCACGCGCGGCGAGTTCTTTCACCTCGAGAGAGATCTCTCCGAGATTTTTGTAATCAGCATGACGAATAATGGGCGTGATGAGGCCACCTTCGATGGTCACTGCGATGGAGATGTCGATGGTTTTAAAGAGGATAATGGCTTGATTGACCGAATCAAAGCCGCTATTGGCATTGGGGTGCTCGCGTAGGGCGAGGGCGCAGGCGCGGATGATAAAGTCGTTGAAGGTCACTTTAACGCTGCCCGATTTGAGCTGCTCGCGAGCGATAAAGAGAGGCTCGGCATCGATTTCTTGGCGAACGTAAATGTGAGGAATGTAACTCTTGGCCTGCTGGAGCCTTTGCGCGATGACTTTGCGCATCGGGGTGAGAGCCTGTTCTTCAAAGGTGCCGGGCGCGATGGTTGGCATTTCCCGTTTGCCAAAGGTGACGGTTTGATCGGGTTGCGCTAAGTCGAGATCGCGGCTGGTGACTCTACCGCCAGGTCCAGATCCTTTAACGGTAGTGAGATCGAGCCCTTTTTCTTTGGCGAGCTTCTTGGCGAGCGGCGAGGCGGGAGTGCGGCTAGCAGTTCCGGTGGGGAAGCCAAATTCGTATTTATCGAGAGGGGCTTCGGGAACGAAGGCTGGCTGCTGCATGGTGGCCGTAACGGCAGTTTTTGCAGGTTGGGTTTCCTCTTTTTTCATAGACGATCCTTTCTCTTCTTTGGCAGCTTCCGGAGTGCTTCCTTCAGGCTGATAACCTGCGATGCTGTCGTTTGCTTTTTCTGTGAAAATGGCGATGGGTTGATTGACAATCGCGTGGCCATTGTTTGGAATGAGGATTTTACGCAGATACCCATCATCGAGAGCATTGTATTCTACAGTCGCCTTGTCGGTAGCCACTTCGAGAAGGAGCTCCCCTGCATGGACCTGATCGCCCTCTTTCTTATGCCATTTAGCAATCGTCCCCTCTTCCATTGTGGGAGATAATTTGGTCATCGTAACTGTAAACGGCATACTCTAAACC
>CAYNWC010000193.1:0-2098 GCA_964400805.1 uncultured bacterium
TGGTGAGAGCCATCCCATCGATCTCTTTGAGCACCGTTTCGAGGGCTTTATCCATGCCCCGCTTAATGGCCGTCGGGTTGGCGCCTGAAGCGATGTTCTTCACACCGCCCTGGACGAGGGCGCGCAAGAGAATGATGCCCGTGGTGGTTCCGTCGCCGGAGCGCTCTTTGATCTTCGCCGCGACTTCTTTGCCCATGGAGACACCCATGTTGAGGAAGGCGTCTTTGAGCTCGACATCCTTGGCGATGCTATTGCCATCGCTGGTGATGGTGGGAGAGCCCCAGCTGGCTTGGAGACCCACATTGCGCCCTTTCGGCCCAAGTGTGATGGCAACTACATCAGCCAGCTGATTGATTCCATCGCGCAATGCCTCGCGCGCGGCTTCTTCAAAAACGAATTCTTTTGGTTTCATCTTGTATCCTCATTGAGATGTCTAGGGCAGGCGCTGAGTGGGTCAAGGCTCCGATTGAGATGCCATCCACTCCAGTGGCTGCATAAGCTGCCAAATTGGAGAGGGAGATCCCTCCCGATGCCTCGAGATAGACTCGTTTGTCTACCAGAGCAACGCACGCGCGTATTTGTTCTGGGGACATATTATCCAATAAGAGGGCATTTGCGCCAGCTTGAATTGCGATCTCGAGGAGTTCTTCCCGATGGATCTCCACTTCGATCCAACCGAGAGGATGCTTGCGGCGCGCATTGCCGATGCAATCGACGAGGGAAGCGAGGGCCAAGTGGTTGTTCTTGATCAGGATCCGGTCGGCCAGATCCATCCGATGATTGACGCCGCCGCCCATGCGCACGGCATATTTTTGCAGCTGCCTTAAGCCCGGAATCGTCTTGCGCGTATCGAGAACTTGGCACGTTTCCGCCAGAGCGACACAGCGAGCCGTAAGAGTCGCAACTCCGCTCAAGTGTTGCAGGAAGTTCAACGCCACTCGCTCCCCACTCAAGAGCGCGCGCGCAGGTCCTTGAACAAGTGCGAGCACAGTACCCGCCTCGCACATCTGTCCCTCGCGCACGAAAATCTGGGTCTCAATCGCGGGATTATGTAGCTGAAAAATCGCCGGCAAAAACTTCAGGCCCGCGATGCATCCCCCTTGCTTGAGGACGATCTGCGCCTCTGCGCGCACGTTCTCCCCGATGCACGCCTCCGAGGTGATATCCTCCTCGGCCCGATCCTCATCGAACGCTCGCCGAATCAGTTCTTCAATCGCGGTGAAATCGCTTGTAAATATCTCGCTTAGGGACATCTTTTAACCTGGCCGCCTCTTTGATCGCCTCTTTTAAACTCAACCCATGCAATTCTCGCAGCATCGCCACGGTGTCTTCCAACGACAAATCGTCGGGGCTTTTCCCCTCGCCGATCAGCAGGACGATTTCCCCTTTCGGCGGATGGGCGCGGTAGTGGGTCAAAATATCCGCCGCCTTCCCGCGACGACACTCTTCAAAAGTCTTAGTCATCTCTCTCGCGACCGCGATCTCCCGTTCCCCATCGATCAGCGCCAGTGTATCGACCAGCCGCTCCGGGCTCTCGAAGGCCACCGTCGTCCCTGGATAGCCCATCGCCTGTCGCAATACGCTCTCTGGCTTCTTCGGCAAAAACCCGATAAATTGGAAGCGGCTCGTATCGAAGCCCGCCATCACCAGCGCCTGAATCATGCTGCAAGGGCCTGGGATCGCGCTCACTGCCAAACCCCTCTTTAAGCACGCCTCGACCAGAATCTGTCCCGGGTCATTGATGCAGGGCGTTCCCGCGTCGGAAATCAGCGCCAGTTGGCGGCCTCCCTCCAGATCGGCGAGGATCCTCTCCAGCGCCTGTTTTTCCTTGAATTTATGGTAGGAGATCAGCGGTTTTTTGATCCCGTAGCGATCGAGCAAGATGGAGCTGCGGCGCGTATCTTCGCACAGGATTGCATCGCACGCCTGCAGAGTCTGTAGAGCGCGCTGCGAGATGTCTGAGAGGTTCCCGATTGGGGTAGCTACGATGAATAACAAAGATTTTACTCAGTAGAAGATAAGGTGGCACTCGGATTTGAACCGAGGATGGAGGCTTTGCAGGCCTCTGCCTTACCACTTGGCTATGCCACCGAAATGG
>CAYNWC010000194.1:0-2073 GCA_964400805.1 uncultured bacterium
CAGCCGCGCACTGAGGAGTGCTCAGCTAAGTCGGCCGCCTTGATGACCGCTTGGTACCACTCGGGATAATTCTCCTCGCGCGTCGGGGTGATGGCAGTGCGGATCTTTTGTTTATTCATGAGCTATGATTCTAGGGCGCTGCGGAGTTTGTCAGCAAGGAGTTTCTGCAGGGCTTGGCGCGTCTGGTGGAGTTCTTTGGGCTCCCAAATGCGACCGAGCGGCGCAAAGGTATAGGCCTGCATAGCGGCGAGAACATCGGCCTGAGAGAGGAGGACGTCTTGGAGCAGATCGAGCTGCGGATAGGCGAGAGAGAGGGTCCCTTGATGCAGGTAGCCCTGCTTCCGTTTTCTCTGGGCCGCCCCCGCAATTTTGAGCCCTCGATAAACCACATCGTATTGGGTCGGCTTAGCCATGCAGAAATTGCGGCAATCGGGACCGAGATCAGAGCCGTCTTGGGGAATCAGTTCAACGGGATCCTCCAATGAAAAAAATTCTCGCACGAGCGCCAGGACCTGGTTGTTCACAAATCGGTAATTGTCTAAAGTATTGAGAGAAAAAGAGGGGTGCCCTGCCGGCATGAGAAAGGAGAAAGCCAGATCCCAAATATGAAAGACGATCCCCCCTCCCGTCGGCCGCCGGGCTAGATCGATATGGCGCAGCGCCGCCTTTTCCAAATCGAGATGGGTTTCGGGTCGAATAAAGTATCCAAAGGTGGCAGAAGGGCGCGCCCACTGGTATAAATGAAGAATCGGCTCGGCAGAGGAGCGCAAGTCATCTAAGAGCTTCTCATCGAAGCGCATATTGGCTTCCGCCGAATCGATTCCGGTATCCAAAATTTGCAACATAAAAATTTCACTTCACAAAGAAAGAAATAGTGCTTATTAGAAGGTTCTTTAACGATATCAACATTTGAGCGAGGGGTCGAGAAAAAAACTCCAAAAAGATTATAATAAGGGAAAGGGAATCTCATGTTTGATAAGTTTACCAATCGCGCGAAACAGGTCATCAAGCTCGCCAAGAAAGAGGCGCAGCGACTCAATCACAATTACTTAGGGACAGAACACGTCCTTTTGGGATTGTTGAAGCTCGGCCAAGGGATTGCCGTGAACGTATTGCGGAACATGAATCTCGACTACGACGGCATCCGCGCCGAAGTGGAGCGGATCGTGGGGTTTGGCCCCGAGATCCAAGTCTATGGAGATCCCGCTCTCACCGGCAAAGTGAAAAAGGTATTCGAATTCGCCAACGAAGAGGCGGCCAACCTCAACCATAACTATGTCGGCACGGAACACCTTTTGCTCGCTCTGCTGCGCCAAACCGATGGCGTCGCAGCTCAGGTGCTTGAAAACCTCAACGTCAATCTGAAAGAAGTGCGCAAGGAAGTGCTCAAGGAACTCGAGACCTTCAATCTGCAGCTCCCTCCGATGGGCTCGACGCCTCCCTCACCCAATCAACCGGGAGCGCCGCGCCAACCACAAGATCGCGCCTCCATGGCCCCTCCGCAGCCCGCCAATGACAAAATGCCCGCTCTCCGCGCCTATGGCCACGCCCTCACCGAGCTGTGCCGCGATGGGAAGATGGATCCAGTCATCGGACGCCGCGACGAAGTGGAGCGGTTGATCCTCATTCTCTGCCGCCGCCGCAAGAATAACCCCGTCCTTATTGGAGAAGCCGGCGTTGGGAAAACCGCCATCGTCGAAGGGCTCGCCCATGCCATTGTCCGCGGCGATGTGCCCGACAATCTGCGCAAAAAGAAGCTCATCTCCCTCGACCTGACGCTCATGATCGCCGGCACTAAATACCGCGGTCAATTTGAAGAGCGGATCAAGGCCGTTATGGATGAGATCAAGAAAAACGGCAACGTCCTTCTCTTCATCGACGAACTGCACACGATCGTCGGAGCCGGAGCCGCTGAAGGGGCTATTGATGCCTCGAACATCCTCAAGCCCGCCCTCTCCCGCGGCGAGATCCAGTGCATCGGCGCCACTACCCTTGACGAATACCGCAAGCATATCGAAAAAGATCCCGCTCTTGAGCGCCGTTTCCAAAAGATCATCGTCCAGCCCCCCAGCA
>CAYNWC010000195.1:0-2064 GCA_964400805.1 uncultured bacterium
GGTTCTCTGCTCTGTTACAGCCTCATTGAGATGAGCCTGTTTGGCGATGTGGTCGACAATGCCATATTTCAGGGCCGCTTCGGGATCCATGTAGAAGTCCCGTTCCGAGTCTTCGTGGACCCTTTCAATGGTTTGACCGGTAAAGCGGGAGAGGAGGGAAGAGGTCATTTTTTTCAGCTCTAAGATCTCTTTGGCTTGGAGGGCGATGTCCTCGGAGGTTCCCATGACGCCGCCATAGGGTTGGTGGATCATGATGCGGCTGTGGGGGAGGGCGAAGCGCTTGCCTTTGGTTCCCGCTGCGAGAAGGAGAGCGGCCATCGAGACGGCTTGGCCGATGCAATAGGTGTTGATATCGCAGCCCAAAAAGAGCATCGTGTCTAGAATAGCAAGGCCCGCAGTGATCTGCCCACCGGCAGAGTTGATGTAGAGATTGATGTCTTTCTTGGGGTCTTCCATCTTCAAGAAGAGGAGCTGAGCCACTACTACGTTCGCGACCTGGTCGGTGACGTCTGTGCCGATGAAAATGATCCGGTCCTTCAAGAGGCGGGAAAAGATATCCATAGAGCGCTCACCGCGTCCAGTATCTTCAATCACGTAGGGAGTCAAAGACATATAATAGTTCCTCAGGTTAGCTTTTTCTCAGTTATAGTGGTCTTCAACTGCTTTAATCAAGCTTTTTTGTTTCCCGATTGGATCACATAATCTTGAGCCTTGGCGAGGATCAGTTTTGAGAGGGCCAAAGCGTAAACTTCTTTGGGCAACTGGTCGATGTCGGCGTCGCGTCCGGCGTGCGATTGATAGGTTGCGATGGCCTCGTTTTGCACATCTTGATGGGTGACGGGAATTTTAGCGCTCTGGACGATTTGACGGGAGAGGTAAAAGAGGCGAACGGCCTGCTCCGATTCGGTAGAGAGTCTCTCTTCGAGGTTTTTTCGCTCTTCTTGCGACATCTTCTGCCAGTTGGCTTTGAATTTAGGGTCGTGCGTCAATTGCCCAAGCCGGTGTTTTTTCTCTGTTTCGATCAGAGAGCGGGGGAGCTCAAAGGGGTAGCGATCGATCAGATAGTCGTTCACCTGTTCGCGCAATTCGCTCTGCACTTTGTCATCGGCCTGTTTGTTTAAGAGACCGGCGATCGATTGGCGCATGTGAGCGACATCGCTGGCTCCCACTTTTTTGGCGAACTCTTCATCCATTTCGGGCAAAACAGCTTCTTCCACCTTCAGAACCGAGAGGCGCACCTTTTTGGGTTTAAATTCCTTCTTCTCTTCTTCGGTGGCGGTGTCGTCGGGTTCGCTCATTCCATCAAGGACGTCGCCGGTTTTGGCCCCTTCGACCAGTTGTTTCATCCAATTGGCCATGCGGGCTTTGGAGACCTCGAAGCGGATGTGGTGGAAGACGCGCTGTACCTCTTCCCCTTCGACTGTATCGAGGTCGATCATGATGTAATCTCCCTCTTGGATGGGGCGATCGTGGATCAGCTTCCATTGGGCGTAGAAGAAGCGCATCTGGCGGATCGCCTCTTCAACCTGCGTTTCACCTACCTCGGCGCGAACCACTGGCTTGGCTTCAAAACCAACCGAATCGACCTCGGGAATGGCAGGCTCTGTCTCGAAAGAGAAGAGGACTTCGGCCCCCTCTTCGCTCTGCTTTTTCAAGTCGAAGGAAATGGGGGAGTTATTGTTTAAAAGGGGGACCTTCGCGACTTTTTGAGCGGCGACAAAGGCGAGATCGGCAATGGCCTTATGGAGCTGTTTTTCGACGTCGGTGGGGAATTTGCTGAGGATCATGTCGTCGGGGGCGCGCCCTTTTCGGAAGCCGGGAAGGGAGATTTCCTTGCTGACTGTTTTGATGGCGTTTTTGCGAGCGTCTTTGGTCAGTTGCGGTATGGTCTTCACCGTCATCTCAATCCGACAGGCTGGCTTGCGGTGGATATGGACGCGGACTTCTTCAGTGGCTAATTCTTGATCGTGGACGGCTTGAGACACGTTTCAGCTCCAGGGAATGATTACGAATAGCGGGCGATGAGGTTCGAACTCACGACCCTCACGTTGGCAACGTGATGCT
>CAYNWC010000196.1:0-2063 GCA_964400805.1 uncultured bacterium
CCCCGAGCAGGCCAAATTCTTTTTCGCCACCACAGAGCCCCATAAAGTTCTCCCCACCATCATCAGCCGCTGCCAGCGCTTCGATCTCGCCCGGATCCACCCCTCTCTCATCGCCGCCAAACTCGCCCAAATCGCCACTGACCTCTCCCGCGCCGTCGAACCCGATGCGCTCCACCTCATCGCCGCCTTCTCTGAAGGCTCGCTCCGCGATGCCGAGTCGCTCTTCGACCAGATCCTCTGCTTTGCCGAAGGGCCCGTTACCGCCTCCCTCGTCCGCCAATCGCTCGGCCTTGCCCCTCAAGAGCTCTTCCTCTCCCTCGACCAGGCCTTCTCCACCTACAACCTCCCCTACGCCTTCCAACTCGTCGATCAGCTCTTCCAAACTGGCAAAGACCTCGCCCACTTCCTCGAGCAGCTCATTGAGCACTACCGCAATCTCCTCAACGCCAAGTGCCACTCCCCCACCTCCATCCCGCTCTACACGCAACAGCAACTCCTCCACATCCTCGACCTCCTCATCCAATCGGAGTCCTCCTTCCAACGGAGCCCCTTTCCCCGCATCGCCCTCGAATCGATCCTCCTCCAGATCATCCGAAGCAAACACCGCATCCCCATTGAAGTGCTCGTCAGAACCCTCTCAGAAGCAAAAACAGAAAGAGAGGAAACACCTCCTCCCGCGCCAGCAGCCAAGCTCCCTGAGCCGACCCCACAACCGATAGCCGCTGCTCCTCTGCCTCCCCCTGCGCCAGCAGCCAAGCTCCCTGAGCCAGCACCCGAGATCCCAGCCCCACAACCGATAGCCGCTGTGCCCCAAGCCCCGCAGCCCGTTGCCCTTCAACCCGTTCCATTTAATCCTTATTCCACTAAGCATAAGGAAGTTGTAAAACAGCCCGCATCCCCTCCCCCTTCCGACTTCCCCAAAAGGCATCCCAGCCATTATGATACTCTCATCCGCTTCGCGGCCATCGAGCTCGAGGGGATTGTCAAAAAAGGATAGTTATGGGCAGTGGTTTTTCCAAGATGAAGAAGCAGGCGCGGCTGATGCAGGAGCAGTTTAGCCAAGCGAAAGAGAAAGCGCAGACCACCCTTGTCGAAGGGACCGCGGGCAATGGCCTGGTCACTGTCATGCTCAATGGGGCCAAAGAGTTGAAGAAGATCTCCATCAAGCCCGAATGCACAAGCGATGTCGAGGGGCTACAAGATCTAATTCTCGGCGCCTTCGAAGACGCCGCATCTAAGTTGGAAAGTCAAAACCAAACGGGTCAGTTTCCTTGGTAATATCTTGACCCTTACAGAGAACTGAGATGGTAAATGCCGCGTTCTGGATCTCGAGATAGTATGGGTAATCTTCCTCAGAGCTTCCTGTATTCTCTACCCAATTGCGCGCTCTTTTCTCTCGAGTCGCCTGGTCGAGGTTATTAGGAAGAAGAGTCACCTGACAGCGATCTTTTGAAATGCGATCGCTGAAAATCCAAGCGCTCTGCATCCAAACGAATATCTCTTGGTATTTCGAGTATCTAGCTCTCAGCTCGAATTCGTCGTCCCATTTGATCCATTTTACAACCCTCTCGTATGGAGTCTCATTGATCACCGTCAAATTTCCCATAGAAAATGAATCGCGCTTCTTCCCTTTTGGATCTAGCACGATTGTAAATGGTTCGGGAGACTCGACAGAATTGCCTCTTCCTGAGCAACACGTAAGCAGATTCATACACATCCTCTATTTTAAGGGCGCTATTCTACCCTTTCCGGGGGAAAATCGTCACTATCTTAAAATTCAAAATTTTAGTATGATTTTCGCCTTTTTAAGGAATCTCTCTATGACATGCTATATCCAGATGACGGAACAGAATTCGAATGATTTTAGATTAGAGAAATGGGGATTGTCCGATCTACAACAATGGTTGCCTCACTCTAAACCTGCGACCTATTTCCACGGAATGAGAGTGGAAATCCCCAATCTTCCGCACAGTTTATTGTTAGAGGATCTATTTCAGAGGGTGGACACTTTGGCAAGGGGCTATTCTCATTGGGAACTAGCGGACCAAAAAAGATTCATTCGA
>CAYNWC010000197.1:0-2036 GCA_964400805.1 uncultured bacterium
TCTGATATCGGTCCAATAGAGCTGTTTCGTCTGATCCGCTCCCATATACCAGGGGCGCTTGCGCGGGTCGTAGTCTTGGCTCTTCACCGTTTCCGAGGAGAGGAGGGCCATTTTTTCGTCAAAATACTTCCACGTTTCGACCGAAGGTGTTTGATTGCGGTCCAAGATAATCGCGAGGTAGGCCGCTTCCGGAGGAGTTGGTTTTGCAGAGCGGAAGAGATCTTTTGGCTTGTCGGTTAGATGGAGGTTGAAGGTGATGATCGCGCTTCCGTTCGGCGAGCCCACATAGTAGGCGTAGAGGTGGGGGTGATATTGGAGGGTATCCAAGAGGAAGAACAGCATTGCTTCGCTCGGCACCTTCTCCTCCGGATGGCGGCGGTAGTAGGCGGCGCCTGCTTTCGGCATTACGGCCAGGTCGTTCAACATGCACTCGATTTTAGCGGCGATCAGCGTGCTGACTCGATGGATGGTCCCCTTAGCGAGCTCTCCGATGAGCTTTTTGTTTTTATAGTAGGTGAAGGTGATGATCGTCGTTGAGGAGACGGCGATCAAAAAGAGGAAGACGAGAAGGATCTCCGTGCGGAGCTTTCTGCTTTTGAACAGGGGCATAATTCTTTATATACTTGTAGAATTTCTTTACTTTCATTAAAATTTTCCCGAGTTTAAAAAATGACCATCTCTCCAAGTACTAGTCTTGTCCTTAGGGTTCCTCTCCTAGATATCCCCGTAGAACTCTCTGTGCGGGCTCAAAAAGTGTTGGCCACGGCTCTTGCCACCTTTGCCCTCTTGGCGATCCAGCTCGGGTTTTCTCTTGCGATTTCCTTCTCGGTCACCTGTCTGTTTGCTGCCCTCACATTTCTCGCAGAAACCTATCTGCCCAAGGAGGCGCACGACCAAAGAGAGTGGTTCACCCTGGACTTCTCAAAGCGGGAGTTGTTTTTCTGGTGCACTCTCCTCCTCGCAGCTCCTTTTTTAGCAACCCTCTTTCGGTCTGCATTGGGACTTCCCCCACCCCCGATTCCTCAAACTGGTCTCGTGGAGATGATTCTCGCCCGTCCCTGGCGTATGATCAGCATCGCTGTGCTCCTCGCTCCTATTGTCGAAGAAATCCTCTTCCGTGGCTTCCTGTTAGAACGCCTGGAAGATGGGCTCTATCTGTTTAGTCGCTTTATCCATCCGCTTTCCCTCGGTTGCCAACGAAAGGTCAGTAACATCGGACAGGCTCTGATCTTTTCCGCCGTGCATTTTAGATCTAAGGTGGAAGAGTCGGCAAAAAAGATTCTCTTTATCAGTATCGCGCTAGTCGGACATGGGTTTGGCGAGGTGAAACGAACCCGCAATGGGCTCATCTATCCCATGGTTTGCCATTCCATTAAGAATCTCAGCTTTGTGGTCTCTCTCTTGTCTTGGCCTCGGAGGAGGTGATCATATGGCGGTGACTTTAAACTTTGGTTGGGTAGGCCCAAGCACTTTCAGGGGAGGGGCCCTGAAGGGCGGAGTAGACGTGCTCAATATAAACCTCCTATTCAAAAATGCCACAGCGCACACCTGGGTGGATATTCCCGGTGAGATCTCCTCATCTGCGGTGCGAAAGTTGCCCTTTACATGTCGAGATGTAGGAGGTAAGCAGTCCGAAGACTATCATGCTGTAATAGTCCTAGTGAAACAGGTTCGCACCGCAACGATCAAGGCCTCTATTGGTGATGGCTGCGGTGTGTCAAGGTTCTCTTCGCAGTTGCCCTTTTTCTCAGACGTGGCGGTGAAATTAGACGTGCCCAAAGAGTTGAAGGCGGGGCAAACCTATCGCCTTGTGGTCACATCCTCTCCCGATCCTTTTCTCCTTTCAGCGCGTCTGGTGAAAGAAGAACCAGATTTAGATTCATTGACTTGCGAGGAATTGGAATCGCGTCTTGAGAGGGCTAAGGACCTCGAGTTTGAGGGTCGCTATATCCAAGCGGTTGAACTTGGCAGTACAGAAGAAGTAGATCGGGTGATGGACGAAGAACGTGCCCATGATCAACAACTTATCGGTCTGC
>CAYNWC010000198.1:0-2019 GCA_964400805.1 uncultured bacterium
ACCGCTTTGTCAGGGATCATCGCATCGGGTTGGTTCACAAAAACCACGGCAATATTGCCACCCAACTGGGTACTGTCGATCTGAAGACCCGCTTTTTCAGCGGCTTTCATAAAGACCCGTTTCTTCACCACTTCAAAGATACTGCCCGATTTGCCGAGAGTTTCTCTCAGCCTCCAAGAGGTATTGGGCTCGAGTCGCTCATAGCGCGTGACAATCATCGCGGTAGAGGCGTCGATCTTATCCTTGATTTCATTGAGAAGGAGTTCTTTTTCTTTTCTCATCGGAAGCTCCTTAAGCCAGGGTTAATGATTGCAGGTCTATTTTCAAACCAGGGCCCATCGTTGTGGAGAGATAAAGACTCCGCAAGAAGGTTCCTTTCGAACTCGCTGGCTTCGATTTGGAGATCGCATTCAGCAAGGCGAGCAAGTTGTCGAGGAGGGCTTCTGCCTTGAAAGACATCTTTCCCACCGCGTTATTGACATTGCCGGTCTTATCGACTTTAAATTCGATTTTACCCGCTTTGACTTCCTTCACCGCTTTGGCGACGTCTGTCGTCACAGTTCCCGCTTTAGGCGTCGGCATTAAGCCGCGCGGGCCCAATACTTTCCCCAACTTGCCGAGTTCCCGCATCATATCGGGCGTTGCGATCAGAGCGGAGAAATCGGTCCAGCCTCCCTTGATCTTCTCGAGCAAATCATCGGCGCCGGCAAAGTCGGCTCCCGCGTCGAGGGCTTCCTTAGCCTTATCTCCCTTTGCGATCACGACGAGGAGGACTTTTTGTCCCGTTCCATGAGGCAAAGAAACCGTGCCGCGCACTTGCTGATCCGACTTCTTCGGATCGATGCCGATCTTCAGAGCGACGTTCATCGATTGGTCGAATTTCACAACGGGGCATTTCTTCAAAAGGGTCACCGCTTCTTCGAGTCGGTACACTTTATTGCGATCGATCAATTTCTCGATCTCTTGCATTCTCTTTGAGCGTTTTACCATCTTATGCCTCCACGATATCTACGCCCATGGAGCGCGCGGTTCCCATCACCATCATTTCGGCGGCCTCTTGAGAGACGATCCGCATATCTTCCATTTTGGTTTTGGCGATTTTTTGCACTTGGGCTTTAGTCAACTTACCGACTTTGTCTCGGTTGGGGACTTTAGAGCCGGATTCAATCCCGATCTCCTTCAAAATCAATCGAGAGACGGGAGGTTTGCGCAAGATAAACGTAAATGATTTATCCGCATAGACGTTGATCACGCAGGGGAGGATATCGCCCGCTTGATCTTGGGTCTTCGCATTGAATTCCTTGCAGAAAGCCATGATGTTGATCCCGGCGGATCCCAAGGCAGGGCCGATGGGAGGCGCTGGATTGGCCTTTCCTGCAGGAATTTGCAGCTTAATGGTTTTGACGAGTTTTTTTGCCATAGTTTCCTTTGGGAGTATTAACAAGTCCTAATGGACTCTCCCCCCTATTTTCATTTATCCCGTATTCTCGGCGGTCGCTTGTTCTACCTGCCAGAATTCGAGGTCGTCGACCCGCGTATCGCGTCCAAAGATGGAGACCATCACGCTGAGTCTTCCTTTTTCGTGGTTCACTTCGGTCACGGTGCCGACGAAGTTGACAAACACTCCATCGGTGATCTTGACCCGGTCGCCCACTTCGACCTTGTGTTTTTGAACAATGCCCTTTTGCCGATCTTCGAGTTCCTTCATGATGTCGTTGACCTCTTTCTCGGTCAACGGAGTCGGCTTCTCTCCGCCGAGGAAGTCGATCACCCCCGGGGTGTCTTTCACATAGGCCCACGATTCATCGTGCAAGTTCATCTTGACCAACAAGTAGCCAGGCCACATCCGCTTTTCGCTGATCTTCTGCTGGCCCCTCTTGACCTCGGAGACATTCTCTGTCGGGATCAAAATCTCGACGATGTCATCGGCCATTCCTCGGCTTTGCAGATACTCTTCAAGAGCCTTCTTCACCTTTTTCTCGTGGCTCGACATCACCTGAACGACATACCATTTATGCA
>CAYNWC010000199.1:0-1973 GCA_964400805.1 uncultured bacterium
GCTGCTTCAGGTTCTCCGCGTCCATGGCTTGCTGCTGCTCGAACAGGGAAACAATTTGGTGATCCACCGCTCGGCCGACGTGAAGCAAATCGCCACATTGGTAACCGACGCCTCGCAGCAGGGAAATGCCCCGATCGTGACCCGCATCTTCCGTATCAAAAACGCGAAGCCCGAATCGATCGCAGCGATCATCCAACCGATGATCTCGACAAGCGCCATCCTCGAAACATTGGGAGAAACGAGACAGCTGATTCTGACAGACGTCACCGCGAATGTCGATAAAGTCGCCGCGCTGATCGAAAACCTGGATTCTCCCCACACGCTGCTCGAAATTAAAAGTTTTACAGCCGACTACAATAAACCCGACTTCTTGATCGAGCTCGCCTCGCAAATCATGGCCCCACTTGCGCAGGGAAATCCATTCATCCTCGTGCCGCAGAATCTGGCGAACGAGGTCTACATCGTCTCGACGCCGGAACTGGTCGAAAAAGCAATCGCTGTCTTCAAGAACCTGGACACAGTTCCCAAAGTGTCTCCCTCCCAAGCAGGCGCAGGCACGGTCTTCGTCTACAAAGTGATGTACCGCTCGGGAGATGAGATCCTCAAAGGACTCGTGAACATCGGAGAGAATTTACAAAATAGCTCGGCCGCCGATCCCGATCTCATGCAGACAATTACATCGGCCCGGTACATCCCCGAGACCAATTCGATCCTCTTCGTCGGCAACACCGGAGCCCTGAACAAAGTGAAGGAGTTCCTCTCGGCCATCGATGTCTCTTCCTCTCCCAACGCGGCCTCTTTTTTCGTCTACAAACCAGTCTACAAAAGCGCCGAAGAGATCCAAAAATCGATCCTCGAAATGGCCCACAACTTAAAGGGAAGCCGCGGCGCCGATCAAAACCTGATCGAGACAATCCAAAGCGTCAAGATCAACCCCCTCACCCACACCCTCTCGTTTTCGGGCGAGGAGAAAACCTTCGTCCGCGTCCAGGATCTTCTGTCGACCATCGATTCGGGCACGGGACGCATCGGCGCCTCTTCAGCCTCCCAGTTTTATATTTACAAGCCCGTTCATCAAACCGGCGATCAGATCGCCAACGCGCTGAAAGAAGTGCAAGCCCAATTGAAGGCCGACAGATTAGCCGACCCTGCGTTTCTCAACGCATTGGGGACAATGAAATGGGTGAAGTCGACCAACTCACTCCTCTTCACGGGAGACCCCGCCTCCCTCCAGAAAGTGCAGACCCTGATCAGCACGATCGACGTCGAGGGGAAGTTGAAGGCGGGCTATTACATCTACAAAGTGCAGAACACGACCGGCGATATCATCGAAGAGGATCTCGACAATTTGGCCAAGAATTTCAAGTCATCGGGGCTGAAAGATGTCAAACTCCTCAACGTCATCGGCAAAATGCGCTACGTCAAACAGACCAACTCGCTCCTCTTGAGCGGCGATCCCGATGCGATTGAAGAGGTGAAAGCGCTCATCGCTCAATACGACTACGCCCGCTCGGCCGTTCAGCCGTCGAGCAGCAACTTCTTCATGTATAAACCGATCAACCTCCGCGCCACACAGATCGAGAAAAACCTCAAAGAAGTGGGCTCCAACCTGAAAAATGCCGGCCTCGCCGATCCAAGCCTCTTGAAGGCGATCGACTCGGCTAAATATGTCGAGGCGACCAATTCGCTGATCTTCACAGGCCCTCCCGATGCCCTCACCAAAATCCAGACACTCGTCAAAGAGATCGATGTGACCCCTAGTTCACTCACGTCGATCCAACACGTCGGGAAAACGACCTTTCTCCTCTATAAACTCAAGAATGCGGGCGGCCCACAGATCGTCGCTTCGTTGAAAAATATGACCGCCGAAATGAAGCGGACCGGTTCGGGCGATAAAGAGCTCTTGTCGGCCCTCAACAGCATCAAGTATGTCAAAGAGACAAACTCTCTCTTCTTTAGCGGCACAGAAGATA
>CAYNWC010000200.1:0-1952 GCA_964400805.1 uncultured bacterium
GGAGAATGAGTCTCTGTGGATTGAACAGGGGCCAACGTAACGTCAGGATGAGAGATTGGTTGAGTATGGTCAATATCTGGTTCTTCGGGGTTCTTAGGCCTTATAACAGATCTTTTTTTAGATAGAATTTCATTGAGTTCTAGATCAAAATTTGCGTTAACTTTTTCTGCCGCAGGATCGTTTCCCACTTTTCTTATAAGTTTACTGATCTTATCCAAAGCTTCTGAGTGTCTACTCATAGGATCTTTAGAGTGCATTCGGGAAATCTGATAACGCCCCCAGGCATAGGCATTATAGCCCACATCCAGAATTGGCTTTGCTAGATCTTGCATTCCATTCAAAAAAGCTTTTGGATTAATCGCAGACGGCATAAACCCCAATTTGTTGGCTCAATTATACTCTATCTTCCATTAAAAATGTAGTTGCAACCGAGAGGGCGATATTGTATTTTTTAACGGTTAATTCGACAAGGAAAATTTCATGAAAGAATTCCAAAAACTCCTCGATATTGCGGATCGCCTTTTAGGCCCTGAAGGGTGTCCATGGGATCGGGAACAGACATTTTTTACTTTACAGCCCTATCTCCTCGAGGAGACGCATGAGCTCATCGAGGCAATCGATGTGGAAGACGCCTCTAAAATCTGCGAAGAGCTCGGCGATGTTCTCTATGCCCTGGTCTTCATTGCCAAGCTCGGGGAGAACCAAGGCACCTTCACCCTCGCCCGGTCGATCGATCTGGTTGCCGAGAAGTTGATCCGGCGCCACCCCCATATCTTCGGCGATCAAAAAATCTCTTCGCCGGAGGAGGTGGCTACTCAGTGGGAGGCCATTAAAAAACGGGAGGGGAAGAAGAGTCCCATCGACAATATCCCCCCGACACTGCCGGCTCTGTCGCGGGCTCAAAAAATCATTCACAAGTTGCGCAAAGAGCCTCTGGTTCAAGAAAGGATTTCAGAGGACATTGGGCAGCGATTGTGGGATCTGGTGAGAGAAGCGGAAAGGATGGGGGTCGATGCGGAGAGCGCGTTGCGGCGCACCTGTCAGGGGTATGAGGAAAAACACCGGAGATGATCTCGTGGCATGAGGCAAATTCCTTAAGGATGCTGCCTTCCGGCCCTGACCTGGTTCAGATACCTCATTCCACGAGGTCCCCGGCTGCGTCGATCATATCAAGAATAGGGATAATTAGAAAAGAGAAGAAAGACTCTTTTTCTTTTTCCCATCCTTCTCATCATTTTATCCTTTCTATCATTGATTTGTGAGGATGCACACGGGTGAGGCCTCGAGCCAAGTTTAATGATGGAAAGGATAAAATGATGAGAATGATAAGAGAGAAAAATTATATAACTTCTCTCTTATCATTTCCCCCTCTACTTAGGGATTGCGTTTAGGTTGTAGAGGTAGGTCTCGGGGAAGAACTTGGAGAGGATCTTCACCGCGTTTTCACCGTTTTGGGCGAGCGCATTGGCGGAGTAGAGGCAGAGCCCCACGCCATGCCCTTTGCCGTAGCCGGTAAAGATCACTACATCGTCCTTGAGAGCAACGGTGAAGTCAGAGCTTTGCAGGTGAGAGGCGCCGAGGCGGGCCTGGAGGGTGAGGAAGTCAAGGTCATAGGAGTCGGTCCCATCTTTGAGGCGGATGCCATAGACTTTGGCAGAGGGCTGATCGATAAAGAGGTCGATCGATTTAATCTGGGGAAGATCGAAGAGGTGAGCGAAGGTCTTCTTGCCGATCTGATAGGTCCACTTCGACTCTTGGCGAGAGAGGGCAGCGTGAGGCGCTTCGACTCCTTTTTCGAGAGAGAAAGTGTCTTTGCGGAAGATGGAGGAGTAGGGCGCTGTTTTGCCGGCGCTGTTCTCGGTCCAGGCGGTCGCAAAGGGGAGGTTGCGGCCACTGTCCTCGGGATGGAGGAGGATGAGGTGACGGGTGCTTTCAACGGCGCGGTCGATGGG
>CAYNWC010000201.1:0-1946 GCA_964400805.1 uncultured bacterium
AGTCAGATCGTCGTATTCGATCACTTTGAAGGAGGCTCTCTTATCGACGAAATTCCCTGGATTGATGCGGACTTTGTCAACAAATTCGGCCACCAGGAAAGCGGCGGGAGGATAGAAGTGGATATCGGCGACAAGGGGGATCGAGTAACCCCGCTTCAGCAGCGTATTTTTGATCCCCTCGCACGCCTCTGCTTCTTTCTTCCCCTGCACCGTTACCCGGGCGATCTCGCAGCCCGCATCGGCCAGGCGGACGATCTGGGCCACCGTCGCCTCTACGTCGCGCGTATTGGAGGTGGTCATCGATTGGATCCGGATGGGGTTGGCGCCCCCAATTCCGACCGAACCCACTTTAATTTCGCGGGTTTTCCGGCGGCGCGTTTGAAAAACAGATTCGCAGTATTTCATCCAAAGACATGATACTAGAAATTGACATATGCGCCAATGTCGATGGGCAGGAAAGTGGCGAAATTGAGCCGCTTCTCCTTCATCGCTAAATAGAGATCGTAAGGAGGGCGATCGAACGGCTCATCGGAAAGGCGAAAGGTCTTCCAATGCATCCCCAAACTGAAGCGGGACTTCACTTCCTGGTGGATCTGAACGGCTTCGTACGGATTGATGTGAACTGGCTGCATAAACTTTTGAGGCGAATAGGTGCCGATCGGAATGAGGCTGAGATCCATGTGGGCAAAGCGCTCTCCAATGGCCTTAAAATCTTTTGGGTTATAGCCGGTGTCTCCTGTAAAATAGAGCCTTTTCCCGGCGATTTCCACGACGTAGCCGTTCCAGTGGGTCCGATTCTGATCCCATAAGGAGCGCCCCGAAAAATGTTGGGTGGGAACTGCCGTGACAGCACTCTGCTTTACGGCCTGCGTCTGCCACCATCCCAATTCCGTCACGGCCTGGATGCCGCGCCGACGGAACCAGGGAGCAAGTCCCTTGGGAACGACCCACTCGATCTGCGGATGAAAGCGATGGAGCTGGGAAACGGTCCTCTGATCGAGATGATCGTAATGATTGTGACTGATGAGAACGAGATCGATCGGAGGCAGGTCGGCAAGGAGCAGGGGCGGATCGTGGTGACGGCGAAAGGAACGGATCCGAACGGGAGCGCAATAGGCGTCCCAAACCGGATCAGTGAGGATATGAAACCCGTCAATCTCGAGTAGGTAGGTGCTATGCCCAATCCAGAGCGCCGAAGGGTGGCCGGGTAAAAAGCGCTTGGCCGCTGCCGGATAGGCAAAGCCCGAAGGAGGGGCCAATTTGGGGAGTATGTCGTCATACCGCCCTATTTTCCAAAGGATTAGATCCCAAAGGGAACGGCGCATCCGCGCCATGTGGGGATTGACAAAACGAACTCGTTTCATAGACCAGAACATAAAGATTTTCTAATTATCCTCAAGAGCGATGATTAGGGAGTTGAAGATCAAACGGTTAAATTCAACCTTTACGCAAAGGAGATTTTTAAGGGCTATTGTGCTATATTGAAGTTTTCCAATGAGTATTTATGAATAATGCACTGACTCGACATCCCGAGGGCAGCGTTCGGGAGTTGTGGGCGATTTCTTTGCCGTTGATGATCTCCACACTCGCTTCCCTCTTTATGATTTTCACCGATCGCATTTTCCTCGCTCACTATTCGATCGGGGCGTTGAATGCGTCTGTTACCGCAGGCACACTTGCGTGGGCCTTGATGGCGGGCGTGGGCATGATCGCCGCGATGTCCGAGGTCTTTGTCGCCCAATACAACGGAGCCAGGCACTACAAGCGATTGGGTATTCCCGTTTGGCAAATGATCTGGTTTGCCCTCTTTTCCATTCTCTTTTTCCTGCCCCTGGCGATGTGGTTTTCTCCCTTGATTTTTGGAGGAGAGCGCTATGCGGATATTGATATGTAGTATTTCCTCCTATTGATCCTCTTTGTCCCCAGCTATGCGCTTATTTTGGCTC
>CAYNWC010000202.1:0-1941 GCA_964400805.1 uncultured bacterium
TGGGCGTCAATGAGCGGGTCTTTGCCCTCATGCCCTTTTTCCGCGCCGAACCCTCTCAAACCTCCCGTCACCTCTCTGAAGGAAAACAATTCGAATTCGAGATGGGCTTTTTCACCCATTGGGAAGAGATCCTCGACATCCAAGAAGGGTGCATTAAATTCATGGTCTCTCACCTTCAACGCCATTGCCAACCCGAACTCGAACTCTTCCCCCCCATCCAAGCTCCCGCCCACATCCCCTTCCCTCGCCTCACCTTTGCCCAAGCGCAAGAGCTCTATTTCCAGCGCACCGGCATCGACGAGCGACACGAACCCGACCTCAGTCCCGCTGCCGAGCGCGACCTCTGCGCCTGGGCTGCCGAGAAACACAGCACTGACTTCCTCTTCGTCACCGACTGGAAAACCGCCAAACGCCCCTTCTATGCCTATCCCAATCCCACCGATCTCGACCTCACCAATACCTTTGACCTCCTCTGTGCCGGCACTGAAATCACCTCAGGCGGCCAGCGGCGCCACACCCACGCCTCCATGCTCGAAGGTCTTCGCCTTAAAAACATGGATCCCGCCCACTTCACCGACTACCTCAGCATCTTCAAATACGGCATGCCTCCCCATGGTGGCTTTGGCATGGGGCTCGAGCGGCTCACCATGACCCTCCTTCGCCTCAAAAACATCCGCGAAGCCTCCCTCTTCCCCTCCGACACCAAGCGCATTGCCGGCAACCGGATCAAAGCCCACATCTTTTTCGGTGGCGAAAACATCCGCAACGAGATCATCCACCAGCTCCACAAGCGGAATATCTCCTTCGATCACATGACCCATGAGCCCACGCCCACAGCCGAAGATTCCGCCCGCATCCGCAACATCCGTCTCGAAGAAGGCGTCAAAGCTCTCATCGTTCGCGGCAAAAACACCAAAAAGAACTTTCAGATCAACATCCCCGCTCATTTCAAGCTCGACATGAAAGCCGTCGCCGAAGCCGTCGGCGAAAAGTGTGAGTTTGAAGATCCCGCCATCATCGAAGAGCGTTATGGTCTCCAAACCGGTGCCATCCCTCCCTTTGGCCATCTCCTTAACATAGAGACCTACTTCGACGCCTCCATTGGGCAAGAAGAGCGCGCCGCCTTCAACTGTGGCCTTCGCACCGAATCGATCATCATGAAAGCCAAAGACCTCCTCGCTCTCGTCGACCCCAAGATCGGCGCTTTTGCCAAGACCTAATAAATAGGACCCATTCTTTCTCCCCCATCGTTCCTATCGTTTCCCTTGGCTGGAGGCCTCACGCGCGTGCATCCCCACACAAAATCAACGATGAAACGATACAACGATAAGAACGATAGAAATTTCGGTATAATTTTCTTGCACTTTGCATTTTCAGTAGAGATACTGCTATCCGTATGAAAAAAGATATCCGTTGGCGGCAGGAAAAAGAATTCGCGAACGGTATGCGCCTGCCATTGAGCAAATCCACAAAGATTTAGTAAAAAAAAGAACCGGCTAATGTTTGGGCTTCCTGAAAACGTTATACAACTTCTGAAAGACTACTTTAAGTCCCAGCCTCAAATTCTCAAAGTGCTCGTCTATGGCTCCAGGGCGATGGGCAGGGAAAAGCCAGGTTCAGATGTAGATTTGGCCATTATCACCAATAGCGAGCGAGATCTTTCAGGCGCTGTGCGAGAGGCTCTAGAGGCTTTACCAACCCCCTATTTATTCGATGTAGTGGATTATCGACAAATCACCCATCTCCCCTTACGCGAGCACATCGATCGAGTAGGCAAACTCCTCTTCGAAAGAACCGAGCCTTGATTCGCTAAAGGATAACAATGACACCCCTATTACTTTCCATAGCTTGTGTAGCTCAGAGAATAGATCCTGATTTAACTATTTATCCCCTAGTCCCTCCTGAGTCCAATCAGGGGTGGAAACTCGAGTTATTTGAATT
>CAYNWC010000203.1:0-1882 GCA_964400805.1 uncultured bacterium
GCAAAGGGCGTGGGCGCGCTCATATTCCTCTTTTTGCAAAAGGAGGCGCAGTTCATTGCGAAATGGCTCGGGCATGATGTCTTTGGCCCGAAAGGTGACGAGGCCATAGAGCCAAATCCCCAACGAGGCGACAGACATGAGGGAAAGAAGGGAATAGATGATGGGCGCAGAGGTGAAAACGCTCTTTATATCGAGCAGCTGCGGGGTAGATAGCAATACATGCATAGGGAACCTCCTGAATTATACCGCTCGTGATTCGAAAATCGGTTCTGGCTGCGTCGGACAGCCACTGACTTTGAGACCCGCCTGCATCGATCAACTTATTCAAGTTGATCTGCTTCGGCGCCGGCTTCGCCTGGCTCAAATTCAGGGCGCCTCCTTGCCATCTCCCGATTTTTGAATCCCTCCCGGTATAAGCACTGTAACAATTCAAGGTGGAATTGCGCAAGGACTTCCCTTATAATTGTTAGCGTGAAAACGGCAAAAGACCTAAAAATTCCTTTTACGTGGGCGGAAAGGCATCCGATTTTATTGGAAAAATTCCTCTACATCCCGGGCCATTATGAACACAGAGAGCTCTCCTTTTCCTTTTTCGAGGCGGAGCGGCCGAGCATCATTGAGTACTGCACCGGAAATGGGCAGGGGATCGGGGAGAGGGCCAAGCAAAATCCCGAATACAATTGGATTGCGGTTGAGAAACGCTTTGAAAGGGCGCGGCAAATCTGGCTCCTGTTACACCGCGAGCGCCTCCCCAACCTCTCGGTGGTCTGCGGAGAGGCGGAGCTCTTCACTCGCTACTATGCGCCCCTGGCGATGGAGGTTTATATCAATTTCCCCGATCCGTGGCCCAAGCGCCGCCACCTCAAACACCGTCTGATCCGAGCCGATTTTCTCTCAGAACTCCATCGGATTCTACCGCCAGGCGCCCCTGTCACCTGCGCCACCGATGATCCTCCCTATGCAGCTGAGATGCAGCGCGAGTTTGAAAAGAGCCCCGGCTGGAAGCTCCGTTTTCACCTCAATGAATGGCCCGACTATGGGCGCTCCTTTTTCAAAGATCTTTGGCTCCAAAAGGGGAGAGCCCTCCACTTCCTCTCTTATGAGAAAACTATATGATCCAATTGCCCTCCAAACCCCATGATGACCTCAACTGGCAGATCGAAGGGACTCCTTCCCTCTTTGAATTCGATCTCGGCCTCGACGAGCCCTATTTTCCCCTGGAAGATGAGCTCCATTTTCAGGCCCTCTCTTCGGCGCTGACCCATTTTACTAAAGAGGTGTGGCCCCGTTTTCCCGAGGCCAAGGCGATCCTCTATCGCGGCTCTGCCGACTTTAGCGCCTTCTTCCGCTGGACGGAGAGACAGGAGATCAACTACCAGACCTGGAGAGAGGGGCGCGCAGATAATGAAGAGGCCCACTTGAAAAGGCTCTTTTGCGCTGAGGCTTTTGTGACCTATTTCCAAATGCTCGCCCATCGCCTTCCCGATGAGTTGCCCCTCACTCTCATCCTCGATGCAAAGAACACCGGTACGCTTGCCCAGACGCTCCATTTACTATCGCCCGAGCGGTTTGAGCATTTTTTGATTGATACGGGGTTTTGCTTTGATTCTTCGGTGGGAGTCTGTTTTCCGCCAGATGGGCAGTGCAGTGGGGCAGTTTTAGAGAAGATAGAAGGGTTATTGACGGCCCTTCCGTCTTTTAAACCGGTCTACGAACCGCTCTTGACGGAACAGTGGGATGGCCTCGACGAGATCTACGTATTTCCCGAAGCACTCACGGCTCAAGGAAAAAGAAAACTGATGGGGTTCACTGCAGCAGGAGGAATTGTTCGGGGCAGAGGGATTCGAACCCCCGACCTACTGGTCCCAAACCAGTCGCGCTA
>CAYNWC010000204.1:0-1871 GCA_964400805.1 uncultured bacterium
CCCACGAGGCTCTCTGCGGTGGAGAAGAAGCCGAGATTGCGCATGATCACATGCCGTTCATCTTGGCTCAACGCATTCGATTTCCAGAGCTCGATGTCTTTGCCCATCGGCACTTCGCTGGGCATCCAGTGGTTGGCGCAGCCGTTGAGGTAATGTTCCCATGCCCATTTGTATTTGAGGGGCATGAGTTGATTCACGTCGACGGCATGGCAATTGATGAGCCGCTTTTCAGCGACATTGACTCTTTTTTCAGTCGGTTTTTTCATGGTTTTCTCTTTCATTGGCAGCTCTCACACCCTTCGCCCAGGTTACAGGCTTTAGGTTTTTCTTCCGTTCGGTCGACAACGATGTTGCCGGAAGCCGATTTGTTCTTCATCCAGCGGGGTTGTAAGCCGCGCTTGTTCACATCGATGGAGGATTTTTCGATCTGCGTGGCTCCGAGAGTGCGCAGATAGTACTGGGTTTTGAGCCCTTTTTCCCAACCCATCATGTACATTTGGTGCATCTTCTTCCCGCTCGGTTCGGCGAGGTAAAGGTTGAGCGATTGCCCCATATCGATCCATTTTTGGCGGCGGGCCGCAGACTCAATGAGCCATTCGGGTTCGATCTCAAAGGCCGTCAGAAACAGATTCCGGATCTCGGCGGGAATCCGCTCGATCTCTCGGATCGATCCATCGAAATACTTAAGATCATCGATCATCTCTTCATCCCAAAGGCCGGCGATCTTGAGTTTATCGACCAAATGGGGATTCACCACGGTGAATTCGCCCGACAGATTGGATTTCACAAACAGATGTTTGTAGATCGGCTCATTCGATGGAACCACGCCTGTAATGTTGGCGATCGTCGCCGTCGGCGCAATGGCCATCGTGTTCGAATTGCGCATCCCATGCTTTTTCACCGCGGCGCGCACAGGGGCCCAGTTCATCTGCCCGCTCCGATCGACATCAACCTTCACGCCCCGTTCTTTTTCCAGCAGTTCCACCGTATCGATCGGCAGATAGCCCCGCTCCCATTTTGACCCTTTATAGGTTGGATAGGGGCCTCTTTCCTGCGCCAATTCCGTGGAGGCGAGGATCGCATAATAGGAGATCATCTCCATGCTCCTGTCGGCGAACTCGACGGCCGTGTGGCTTGCGAAGCTGATGTTTTGGATATAAAGAGCGTCTTGGAAGCCCATCAGCCCCAGCCCGATCGGTCGGTGGCGCAAGTTGGAGGTTTGCGCTTCAGCGGTCGGATAGAAGTTGATGTCGATCACGTTGTCGAGCATCCGAACTGCCGCGCGCACCGTCAAAGCCAGTTGCTTTTCATCGAGTCCCTTCTCGGTCACATGTTTGGCCAAGTTGATCGAGCCTAAGTTGCAAACGGCCGTCTCTTGCGCCGAGGAGTTCAATAGGATTTCGGTGCAGAGGTTTGACGAATGAACAACCCCTACATGGTCTTGCGGCGAGCGGATGTTCGACGGATCTTTAAACGTGATCCATGGATGGCCCGTTTCGAATAACATGCTCAGCATCTTGCGCCACAGTTGCGTCGCTTCCACCTTCTTGAACAACTTGAGCTTGCCCTCTTCGACCTTCTTCTCATACTCTCCGTACCGCTTTTCAAAGGCGGCGCCATACAGGTCGTGCAGATCGGGCACATCGCTTGGGCTGAACAATGTCCACATCCCATTTTCCCGCACCCGTTTCATGAACAAATCGGGGATCCAGTTGGCGGTGTTCATGTCGTGCGTCCTTCTGCGCTCATCGCCGGTATTCTTTCTCAGCTCCAAGAAATCCTCAATATCCAGATGCCACGTCTCCAAATAAGCGCACATGGCCCCTTTGCGCTTTCCCCCGTTATGGGCCAGACCCGCAGTGGTCATGTAC
>CAYNWC010000205.1:0-1826 GCA_964400805.1 uncultured bacterium
TCTAAAGATCTGGATTGAAGTAGGGCTTCCCTTCCTCATTTCGATTGTATAATAGCTCGTATTCTGCATCCCTTTTCACTGTCTCAAAGTCTTGCAGCCCCCTCTCTTCCGGAACCGCCTCTACTTCCCTCTCCACCTTCTCGTGATAAAATCTCTGGAGCGACTTAAACTCTTCCCGCTCCGCAATCTTCTCTTTCAGAGGATGGCCCAGCCGCATCGCCAAATACGATTCCAACTTCGCGGGCGATTCGCCCACCAAGTCCATCATCACCTCGATCCCTTTCCGATCTCCCCCCTCCAATACCTTCGCCAAGTACTGGTGGATCGACCGGTAGGTCAAGTCCATTACCTCTAAAATAGGCTCCACACCCTCGCCGCTCAGCCACTGGACCATCTCTGAGCCCAGCTCCTCTTCGCTTGTGACGATCCGATGCCGTCTCACGATCCCAATGGGTCCCGGGCTATCCAAATCAATCGAAGCGATGGCCGCTATATTATCCATCGCATCTTGAATATCAATAGTTTCTTTTAATTTCTGAATCATAAGCTTATTATCTAACTAATTTATATTTATTATCAACTACTAATTAAACTATTATATATTAATTAGTTAAGGACAAAGTGGGACCGCAGAGAAATTGTTTATAAAAAAGGACTCTTCAGAGAAGATGAAGTTATGCTGCCTCTATTAAGAAGACTCGCTGCTCCCCTGCTCAGCCTTGTGCTGATGATGATGGCAAGCGGTCTTTTCAATACATTCGTCTCGGTCCGCTTGGAAATGGAAGGGGTTAGCCCTGAGGCGATCGGCATTGTCGCCTCCGCTATGTATGTCGGCATTTTGATCGGCTCGCTCCAAATCGACCGGTGGATCACAAAAGTGGGCCATATCCGGGCCTTCATCTCTTTTGCCGCAGTCACTGCGATCCTCGTCCTCTTACAAGCTTTTTGGATCAACGTTTGGTATTGGTCCTTCTTGCGACTCCTCGGCGGAGTTGCAACAGCTGGCGTCTTCATCGTTATCGAAAGTTGGCTTCTCATGGAAAGCGGACCCAAATTGCGCGGCGCAATCCTCTCGATTTACCTCGCTGTCTTCTACGCAGCTCTATCGCTCGGCCAGTTCCTCATCAACCTCTCCGATCCGATGGGCTCGCTCCCCTTTTGCATCACAGCAGGCCTGCTCGCGATCTCGATCATCCCCGTCGCTCTTCATAAGATTTCAGCGCCCAAGCTCACTCAAACAACAGGACGCCTTTCCCTCACTCAGCTGTTCAAGATTTCTCCCCATGGCTTTATCGGTGGAATTGTCTCCGGCATGCTTCTCGCCGCGGTCTACGGACTCGTCCCTGTCTATGCAAAAGAGATCGGCATGAGCGTCTCTGAAATCGGCACCTTTATGGCCGTCCTCATTTTTGGAGGCTTTAGCCTCCAATTGCCCGTCGGCCGTTGGGCTGACAAAACCGATCGGCGCCGCGTCCTCAACATCGCCAGTTTTGCTGCAGCCGGCTTCGCCCTCATCCTCGGCCTCACTAGCCCCGCACACCCGCTCCTCCTCTTCGCCCTCGCCTGGCTCTTCGGCGGCTTTTCCTTCACCCTCTACCCCCTCAGCATGGCCTGCGCCTGCGAGAAGGTGAATGAGGATCAGATTGTGGCGGCGACAGGAGGATTCGTCCTCTCTTACGGAATTGGGGCGATTGCAGGACCTCTTTTAGCCCCCCTCTCCATGGAAATGCTCGGCTCAGCCGGACTCTTCTACTTCCTGGCCACTATCAGCTTTGCACTCGGCCTCGTCGGCCTCAAGCGGCAAGCCTCAACTGTTCTCGCAGGTG
>CAYNWC010000206.1:0-1825 GCA_964400805.1 uncultured bacterium
AATAACCACTTACCCATACTCTTTTTATATTTTGAAAAACCCCCCTTTGTCAATAGTTGTCTTTTTTTGCTCTCTCCTCCATACTCTTCGCATGCCTAAATCGTCCCTCTATCTCCTTCTTGCGATCCTCCTTGGCGCCCTCTCAGGCCTCTCCAACTGGTCCCCCGCCCTCCATCTTGCGGAAGGGGTCTCCACCCTCTTCATGAACTTCCTCAAATTCATCTCCGCCCCCCTCGTTTTCCTCTCCATCTTTTCCACCTTATCGGGGATGACCGGCTTCGGTGAAATGAGGACCCTCGGGCGCCGCGTCTTCAGTTACACAATCCTAACGACCCTCTTGGCCGCCACCACCGCCCTTTGCCTCTTCCTCCTCATCGACCCGGCCCGTTCCCCGCTCCCCCAAAGCCCCGACTGGGACGCCTCCGCCATCTCCCAAGCCTCTTACCTCTCTTTCTTTACCAACATCGTCCCCTCCAACTGGGTCCAGGCCTTCCTCGAAAACAATGTGATCGGCCTCTCCTTTCTCGGCTTCTTACTCGGCCTCGCCGCCCTTCAGCTCCCTCCTGAGAACAAAGAGGTTCTCAACCGTTTTTTCTCCTCCTTCTTTAAACTGATCCTCAAGCTCACTGAAATGATCCTGGTCGCCATGCCCTTCGGCGTCTGGGCCTTTGTCACGCTCCTCGTCGTCGAGCTGCGCCAAAACGGCTCCTCCTTCCGGAGCCTCATCCTCTATCTCTCCGTCGTTCTCGGCGCCAATCTCCTCCAAGGGCTCCTGGTTCTCCCCCTCTTCCTCAAATCGAAAGGCCTCTCTCCCTGGCGCGTCGCAAAAGGGGCCAGCAGAGCGCTCCTCCTCGCCTTTTTCTCCAAATCTTCCAACGCTACCCTGCCCGTCACCCTGCGTTGCGCTGAAAACAACCTCGGCATCCAGCCCAAAGTAGCTCATTTTTCCCTTCCCCTTTGCACCGTCATTAACATGAATGGCTGCGCCGCTTTCATCCTCACGACCGTCCTTTTCATTTCCCAGATGAATGGCCTCCTCTTTTCGCCCTGGGACCTCGCTCTCTGGGTTCTGTTAGCCACTCTCGCTGCCATCGGCAACGCCGGCGTTCCCATGGGCTGTTTTTTTCTAAGTAGCGCTTTCCTCATCGCCATGGATGTCCCGATGGCTCTCATGGGCCTCATTCTTCCTTTCTATGCATTTCTCGACATGGTTGAAACCGCGCTCAACGTCTGGTCTGACATCGCCGTTACCGCTGTGATCGACAAAGAATTGCGGGCGGAAACACAAAAATCTGCAGCTTTTTAAAAAATATTCTTGCAGGAATTGCCAAAAGCTTTTACATCAACTAATAGAAGATTTGGAAAAACATTCCAGTCCGTGTAAAAGAAGGAAAGAATATGGCAGTCAAGAGAAAAGCAAAGGCAAAAAAAACAAAACCGAAAACAAAGCCAAAAGCAAAAACAAAAAGCCGCAGAGGTTCCAAGTTGATGCAGATGGAATACAACTTGTCTCCCGAGTTGGCAGAAATTGTAGGCTCGAAAAAAGCGACCCGTCCCATGGTTGTGAAAAAACTCTGGGTCTACATCAAAGCGAAGAAATTGCAAGATCCGAAGCAAAGACGGATGATTTGCCCAGACAAGAAGTTGAGCGAAGTGCTTGGCAGCAGACCCATCGACATGCTCAAAATGTCCTCCGTTCTCAACAAGCACATCAAGTAAGCGATCCGCCGCTCTCCAGGTTAAAAGGTCGAGGGAAACCTCGGCCTTTTTTTATCATTCTCATCATTTTATCCTTTCCATCATTAACCTGGCTTGAGGCCTCACG
>CAYNWC010000207.1:0-1807 GCA_964400805.1 uncultured bacterium
TTCTTTTTCCTCTTCACCTCCGTGATTGTCATCACCTCCTTTGTCTTCTTTGGTACCTACAATACCTTTGGAAGGGAAGTGGAGCGACCCGATCGGGTCGTGGCTCAGGCGATCGACGGCTCTTCGATCCAGTTATCTGAAGTGCAAAAGCTGGCTCGGTTCATCGCGACCGATCGGGAAGATCCTGTGCAGGGAAAGGGGTTGCCCCCTAATTTCTGCAACGATGGAGTTCTCCGCTATGATTTTTTGAAAGATCAGCTGGCCGATGTCTTAGTCAAAGAGTATTGGGAGGCATTGAAAGGGGATTTTGCGGCGCGGTTCGATAAGGCCAAGCGGTTTCGCTCCTATAGTCATCCCGACGCCCCCTTTCTCAGCGCGAAGACGGTGTGGGAGCAGCTGGCTCCCGGCGTGAACCTCGAATTGACTGCCTTGCAAGAGCAAAAAGAGGTCTCTCCAGAAACATTTCTTCGCCTCGCCCAACTCTATCAATATCAGAACCGCCTCCAACCCGAAATGCTCCGCCGGATTTTGGTTTATCACCATCAACAATATCCCTGGCTCTCGATCGACCAACGCCTTTCCTATGAAGATCTCGCTCTGTTTGGGTTCCATTCTGCAGTCGACTGGTTTGGCCATAATTTCCTCGATCTCATCGCCGAATTCATTTTGAATGTTGCAGCTGTAGCCGAAGAGAAAGGGTATCGCGTCAGTCTCGAAGAGGCCAAAGGGGATCTGATTCACCACTTTGAAGAGACGAGCCAGCAGATCAAAAAAGCCAATGCAAAAATCGAACTCAATTTCCAACACCATTTGCGCCAGATCGGATTCGACGAGCGCTCTGCCGCTGAAGTGTGGCGCAAAGTGCTTCTCTTTCGCCGCTTTTTTCAAGATGTAGGCGAGTCGGCCTTTATCGATCGATTGCCCTATCGGGGCTTTGCGACCTATGCGAAAGAGAAAGCCGTCGTCCAAAAGTATGAATGGCCCCTGCGCTTGAAAACCTCCCAAGATTTGGCCGATCTCCAGCTCTATTTAAAAACCGTTTGCCCCAAAGAAAAGGGGATTTTGCCCTCCACCTTCTTATCGGTGGAAGAGGTGGAGAACAAGAGGCCGCAGCTCGTCCAGACGACCTACCGAGCTCAGGTGGCTGAAGTATCCAAAAAGCAAGTGGGGCTAAAAGCCCCCTTCAAGCAAGTGTGGGAGTGGGAGATCGACCACTGGCCCTCTTTAAGAAAGACATTTTCCCTTCCCGATGTGGCGAGCCGCGAGGGGCGGTTCAAGGCCTTGGAGCAGCTGGAGCCCAAAGTGCGCGCGCAGGTAGATGCCTTGGCCCGAGACCGATTGGTTGAAGAAAATCCCTCCTGGATCGAAGAGGCGCTGGCCGCCGCTCCCAGCGTCGAAAAGACCTGGACGGTCTCCGGCAGCGAAGAGCCCACGCTTCAGGCAGAAGGGACCTTCTATCGGATTGAGAATCTGGAAAAAGTGGGAGACAAGCAGATTTTGACCTTTGCCCAAGCCCGCTCCGTTCTCTCCGCAGAAAAAGTAGAAGGAGAGTGCCCCAAAGAAAAAAATCCCTTCGCGATCGCCAGCAAAGAAGCACTAGCCGCCCTGCAGAAAAACCCCGCGGATCCCCGATGGATCCAGACAGGAACAGATCCTTTACTCGATCAATTTAAATTGACCCGCAAAGAACAAGCCATTCAGAGAACCTCCCAGGAGAATTGGATGAAAGAACAAGCGTTTATGATGCCCTCCGATTTCTGGTCTCCCATTCATGCATCGGATGAGGGACAAGTCGTCTTTTTCTATT
>CAYNWC010000208.1:0-1513 GCA_964400805.1 uncultured bacterium
AGGCTCGACGGGGATGGAAGGAGGTGGATCAAAGGGAGCATAGAATTTGTCGGTGGCGCTGGCGCGACTGGGGAAAGGGATCTGGTCTGCGGCAAGGGCGGCTTTTTCGATTTGATCGAGGTGGTGGAGGCGGAGTGCGTCGAGTTCGTCAGGAGTGAGGATTCCCTCAGCGAGGAGCCACTCCTCAAAGGGGACGTTGGGGTGGCGGTTTTTCTCTTGGGCGAGTCGGGGGTCCGCTTTGTATTTCTTAGGGGCGGCGCTGCTGCTGTGGGGGCCGATGCGGGGAACTTTGGCGACGATGAGGCTGGGGCCTTGGCCCGAGCGGGCTTTTTGCACGGCGGCAGCGAGGACGTCGGCGGTTTGGAGATAATCGCATCCGTCGCATTCGAAGACGCCGAGCCCCTCATAACCGCGGGCCATTTTCACAATGGTGCCGCCAGCGGTTTGTTCCTCGACGGGTACAGAGATGGCCCATCCGTTGTCTTGGATGACGAAGAGGATGGGGAGATTGTGGAGACAGGAGAAATTGAGCGCTTCGTGAAAGTCTCCCTGCGAGGTGGATCCTTCGCCTCCGGAAACATAGACGACTTCTTTAGCGCCGCGCAGTTGGGCCGATTTGGCCGTGCCGACAGCTTGAAGGAACTGGGAGCCGACGCAGCTCGATTGGCAGGGAATGCGGAGATTTTTTTGAGAAAAGTGCTCGGGCATCATCCGTCCGCCCGAATGATTGGGGATGTCGCGGGCGAGAAAGGCGGCGAGGAGATCTTGGAGAGAGCAGCCGAGGCCGATGGCAAAGGCGCGATCGCGGTAGTAGGGATAGGCCCAGTCGGTTCCTGGGGTGAGGGCGAGCGCGGAGAGGGCGCCGATCATCTCATGGCCTGAGACAGAGAGGTGGAAGGTCGCCCCTTTATTTTGGCGGACCAACTTCCCCATCTTGTCGTCCATGAAACGAGTGAGGTGCATCACCTCAAGGGCCTTTAGCAAGTCAATTTTTTCTATACTACGCGGCGTAACGCAAATTCCCATGGCAGTAGTATAGAGAAATCCGACTTATTTTTCTTTCTTCGTTTTGATCTGAGTGACTTTTTTGATGGCAAAGCGACGGCGCTTTTGGGGAGCGAACTCTTCGGCCTGCTCCTCTTTGCGGGGGCGGCCCCGTTTTTTGGGCAGAATGCCCCCAATGGCCGATTCGATCTTGGGAGACTCTTCCTCCCCCATCCGCTCGATAGCCTTGGTATCTTTAAATTTGGGCTTGATAAAGGGGGTAAAGGGTTTCTTTCCTCCCACGCCAAACATTTTTTCAGCCCCTGCCAGCTTATTGGAGAGATGGCGGAGCGACTCGAGCCGCTGGGAGAGGGCTTCGAGCTTCTCGTCGACCCGGACCCGCGGGCTGCCCCGCAAGGAGGCGAGCAGGTGCTCTTCGGTCTCGAATTTGGAGGAGAAAGTGACCGACGCTGCAGTGGCAATGTCGGGAATGTAGAGGAAGTGGCGGCAAGCGGGGGTCACCTGCGTG
>CAYNWC010000208.1:1523-1793 GCA_964400805.1 uncultured bacterium
CGACCGTCATCTGCGGCTCCATCTCCACTTTGGCCACTTGTTTCGGAGGGCGTCCCCGTTTTGGGCGCGGGTTGAGGGCCTCATTGGAATAGTAGGTCTTTGCCTTCGCGCTGAGCACGTCTCGCGCTTGGCTCACATCTTTCGGAACCTTGGAGTCAAAGAGCGCGCGCTTCAGTTTTTCGACCAGGTTTTTGGGCTTTTCGAGGAATTCTGGGATGACAAATAGGGCGGTTGGTGACCGCGGCCATGCGAGGATCCGGATGCGGGCGG
>CAYNWC010000209.1:0-1791 GCA_964400805.1 uncultured bacterium
GAATCTCCCCATAATAGCTGGCGCGGAGGATGGCGCGGAGTTGGGTTTCGAGGATGTTGGGATAGCGGAGGAGAAACCGGATGGCGCGACAGCCGAGAGCGGGATTGAGTTCGTGCCCGATTTGGGCGAAGTATTTGGCATCGAGGCTGTCGGGAGCGAGATCGACTTTCTTATCGCCGCCGATGTCGAAGACGCGGATGACGAGGGGGCGCCCTTTGAGGGTCTTGGCCATCCGCTTGTAGATGGCGAATTGCTCATCTTCGGACGGGAACCCTTTGCGGAAGAGGAAGAGATACTCGGAGCGGAAGAGGCCGATGCCGCTGGCGCCCGCTTTGAGGACTTGGTCTATCTCTTCGGGATTTTCAAGGTTGGCGAAGATGCGCACCTCATAACCGTCGATCGTTTCCCCTTTGAGATGGGCGGCGCTTTTGAGCATTTTGTAGCTCATCTGATGGGTGCGCTGGATCTCTTGGTACTTTTTAAGGGTTTGCCGCGTGGGATTGAGGATGACGAGGCCTTGAGAGCCATCGACAATGAGCGAATGGACTTCGAATTTCTTGAGCTGCTTGATATCTACGTTGGCGACATAGGGAATGCCTTTGGCCCGGGCGATGATGGCGGCATGGGAGGTGATGCCGCCGGCGGCGGTGACAAAGGCGGAGACGATGGAGGCGTTGGCTTCGACGGTCTCCGAGGGGACGAGCTCATGAGTGAGGATGATCGAATTGTGGGGAATCTCCCCTATTTTGATCCGCTCGAAAGGACGGAGATGACCGAGGATGCGGCGCGAGACGTCGACAATATCGCGCACCCGCTCTCGGAAATAGTGGTCTTGGAGCGTGCTGAAGCGGAGCTTGTACTCTTCGATGATGTGATGAAAGATCGATTCGGTGTTGCGCTGGAGGTTGCGGATCCTCTCTTCGATGACGCTGGTGAGAAGGGGATCTTGCATCATCTCGAGGTGGGTGCCGAGGATGGAGACGATCTCGGGAGGCCCTTCGTTGAGGGAGAGGCGCTGGAGCGTCTCGACATCTCTGCGACTGAGATCGAGGGCGCGCCGGTAGCGATCGATTTCAAGGTCGATCTCTTTTTTAGAGATGTCGATCTCTTGCACTTGGTCTTCGGCGCTGGCGAAGAAAATGGGGAATCCGATGCCGATCCCTTTGCTGATCGGCAGGCCTCGCAGAATGATCTCTTCGCCATTCGATGGCATTATTTTTCTCCAAATTCCATGTCAAAGGCCTTGAGAAGATGCTGCATGGTGACCTCCGCATCCTCCCCTTCGATCGTGACCTCAATCACCGAATTTTTCCTGGCGGCTAACATCAGAATGCTCATGATGCTCCGGGCATTGATCGTCTCATTTTTGTGGGTAAAAAAGACGGAGGACTTACAGGGCTGGAGCAATTTCACAATCGATGCGGCAGGACGGGTATGCAAGCCGAGAGAGTTTTTCACTTTGATTTTACGCACGATTTTCACGTGTCAACCTCTTTTTCTGTCTTCTGGCGATGGTTTCTAGCAATTTGGCATTAAACTCTTTGGCGGAATTATATCCCATGTCTTTCAAGCGGTGATTCAAAGCGATGGTCTCCAAGAGCAAAACGACGTCGCGGCCCGGTTTGACGGGGAGCAAATGGAAGGGGACGCTCACGCCGAGGATGTCGATGAACTTCTCATCGAGACCGACCCGATCGTAAAAGTGTTGATCGTCCCACTCTTCGAGCTTGACGACGATGTCGATCCCTTTATCGGGGCGAACGCAAACAGCGCCGTAGAGGTGGGCCACAT
>CAYNWC010000210.1:0-1783 GCA_964400805.1 uncultured bacterium
GCTGCTCGCGTGTGACTGTATTTCAGTGGTGAGCTCTTCCGATCTGATTTTATTATCGTTGAATGATGAGTGATGAACGAAAGAAAGAGAGTCGGTCTCGGTCTCGGTCTCGGTCACGAAAGTGAATTGGGAGTTTACGTTCATTACTCATTATTCATTGTTCATCACTCGTTCCCAGCCGCCTCCCAGCGCCTTATAAAGCAGAATAAGATCGAAGAGGACGGCGCTATCGCTATCTAATTGTGTTTGTTCTGTTTGATTGAGCTCGATCTGGCTTTCGAGGAGGCTAATTAAATTCACTAGGCCTTTTTCATGTCTTTCTCTGGTAATCAGGACAAATTGACTTCTCTTTTCGACCGCTTCGTGAAGCTCATGGGCGGTTTTGATCGCCTGGCTGTGGGCGATGAGGGCGCTCTCTGTTTCCTCGAGAGCTTGAAGGACGGTTTGCTGGTAGACGTGCGCGGCCGTCTCGGTTGCGGCGCGGCTTGCCTTTAGGTTGCCGATGAGGCTTCCGCCTTGGAAGATGGGGAGGTTGATATCGCCGCCAAGGGCCCATGTCTTGCTGCGCGCAGTGAAGAGGTTTTTGATGCTGAGAGACTGGAAACCCCCATCGCCCAGGAGGGTGATGGTAGGAAAGAAAGAGGCAACGGCCACGCCAACATTTGCGGTGGCAACGGCAAGAGCGCGTTCGGCGCCACGGATATCGGGTCTTCTGCGCAAAAGATCGGATCTTAGGCCGACGGCAATCTTCTCTCGTGCGCGCGGCATCGGCTGGATGGGAAGAAGCTCTTCTAGAAGGATCTCTGGCATATTTCCTGTCAGAACGGAGAGGGTATAGATCCCGCGATAGACCTGCGCAATGAGGTCGGGAAGGTTTGCGCGGGCGGTGGCAAGATTGGCTTGGATATTTTCTAGGTCAAGCTCGCTGACATACCCATATTCGAGCTGCTTTTCGACGATGAGCGCCTCCTGCTGAAAAAAGGCGATCTTCTCTTCGATGAGCTGGGCGCGCTTCTGATTTGTCCGGATCTCGACATAGTTGCGCGAGACCTCTGCCATCACGGAGATCAGGGTGTCATTTCTCTGTTCGATCGTGCTCTCGATCGTTGCCTCGGCTGCCTGGATGCTTCGACGAGTCTTTCCGAAGAGATCGATCTCCCACGAGACGTCGATGAGGGCGTTATATAAGCTCTGGATCTGAGGGACCTGCACCTGAAAAGGGAGGCCTGTCGCGGCGGAAACGGAGCCTGTTGTACTTGGAGTGACAACCCCTTCGGTCCCTGCTGTACTGGGTCCAATCGCAAATATGGGCCCGTTTTTGCTGAAGTAGGTCTTGGTGGCGTTCACATCGGCAATAATCTGCGGAAAGAGAGAGGAGGCGGTCACTTGACGGATGGCTCTTGCCTGCAAAATGCGCGCCTCAGCGGTTAGGAGATCCTGGTTGTTTGCGGCGGCCATCTCGATATATTTATCGAGGAGGGGGTCGTTAAATACTTTCCACCATTCGGTGAGGGGAGGTTCTGCGGCCGTTTCTGCAGGGGAGTTCCATGCATTTGATACGGTGTTTTCTGGCGCTTTGTAATCGGGTCCTACCGTACAGCCAAAGGCGAGCAGGAGAAGCAGCAGTTTTTTCACTCGAGCCTCCTGCGAAATAGCCAGCCGGCTGCAATGAGATTAAAGATGCCAATCGCCGCAAGTTGCCACAGATTGGTGAGTACGATGGATGCTGGCATAGCCTTTAAAAAGAGTCCCTTAGAGATGATCAACATATAGCGGAGGGGGA
>CAYNWC010000211.1:0-1745 GCA_964400805.1 uncultured bacterium
GAACGTCGATCTGATCCTGATCGCGGAAAATAGCAAACATTTTGTCCTCGCCGGTTATCCACAGGCGCACATCAGTTTCAAAAGCGAGGTAGAAACCGCTCCTATTTTAGCAGATTCTGAGTTGATGGAGCTAGCCATCCTGAACCTGCTGGAAAACGGGGTGAAATACTCGACGGCTCCGGCACATATTGAGATGGAGGCGTGGATCCAGGAGGATCGGATCGCGCTCATCGTCAAAGATCAGGGGATTGGCATCTCTGAAAACGACCTTCCCCGCATCTTTCAGCGGTTCTATACTGTCGATAAAGCCCGCTCGCGCAAGTCAGGGGGAGCCGGCTTAGGGCTCTCGATCGCCAAGACCATCATCGAAAAGCACAAAGGATCCCTCACAGTCAGCTCGGAGCTAGGGAAGGGATCTACCTTCACGATCCTCTTGCCCTGTAAAATTCTTTCGGTAATATAGAATTTAACTATGTTTTGGCGTGGCGAGGCTCTCTCCGAGCGGTTCATATTGACTGTGGGTCTCTTTCTCATTGGCGCTCTTCACGCCATGATCTTCGCCATTTTTCAAATCCCCGAGAATTTCCTCTTAGGGCGCGACGATCCGGAGTTGGGATTCCATTGCAAAATCATCCTCTACAGCTTCGCGGTCGCCACTTCGTTTTGCCACCAGATTCTCTGCCGTCGCATCGGGCTGCGAAGGACGATTTACCTAGGACTTTTATGTAACTTCTTCGGGCTGGCCATCCTCATGCTCAATCGACTCTTTATTGAAGGGGGAAGCCTCACTCTGATTTTTTTGGAAATGATATTCTTTGGCATTGCCCTCACTTCGGTGATCAACTCTTTGGTCACCTATCTCGTCCTCGAGTTCCCCAATAAAATCGGCGCTGGGGTCCCCGCGTTTTTCGCCGCCTGAAATGGAGGGGTGCTCTTGGCCCCTATCTTGCTGAACGTCTTTTCCCGTCATCAAACGCCCTTTTTTCTCTTTTTAACCTTCCTTCTCTTCTTAGGCATCTGGTACGTCCATGTTTTTCTATTCGACATCCCTTTCCCGTCCCATCTGGAACACCTGCGCAAGGGGACATTGATTTGGAAAGAACTCCATTATCGCTTAGCCCTTTTTGTCATTGCGATTTTCGCTTACGGGTTGACCGAGACGACCTTTAATTTGTGGGGATTTGTTCAACTCGATGCGCTCTTCGGCACTGTGATTGCCAATGAGACGATGCCTATTTTCTGGCTCTTTCTCATCATTGGGCAGATTCTCCTTCTCGTTCCCCTCTACTTCTTTCCGGCCAAACGGATCTTTTATTTCCTGATCTTCACGATTTTTGCCGCAGCGCTCTATTTTTCTTACCAGCAACACCTCTCTGGATTCATCATCGGTCTGGTTTTAGCCGGCTTTGGCTGTTCGGCGGTTCTCCCCATTCTCCTTTCCATGATGGAAAAGGAAATTCTCGCCTTTGCGCCTCCCAGCCATCTTGTCCCCTATATCGAGACAGTGGTTTCCGTCCTCATGGGCGCCTACTTTACGGGGATGGGGGTGATCGATCTTTGGGTTGACAAATGGGGGCACAATCCGCTCTTTCCGATCCCCCTGCATTTTCAGCTAGCGGCCATCTATATAGCGGTTATGGGTCTTCTCTCTCTCTTCCTCAACCTCACGGTTCCGAAGAAAAGCTAGGGGGCGTCTTCAAAATATAGATCTGCGAGGTTTGAGATGATTTTTCTGCAGATTTTTT
>CAYNWC010000212.1:0-1737 GCA_964400805.1 uncultured bacterium
CCCGCGGAGTCGATGAACGAGGATTAAAAGTCCTGGCTGCGTGGTTTTGGGAACGGCGATGAGCTCTCCGCTTCCCAAGCTATACTCTTTGCGGACGCGGAGGATCTTGCGCAGTTGCATCGCGAATGATTTTCCGTTCTGCAGTTGGCCCGGCAGGGAAGCGTAGATCGTATCTTCATTGCATCCCATGAGGTCGACGGTTTGCGGCCCTAAGGTTCCCAATAGATCCGATACGGAAAAGGAAAAAATGCCCGGTTGCATCGCGTAGAAAAAGGCGAGCAGCAGATGCAAGTCTCCAATATCTTCGCGGTGTTTTTGAAAATCTTGAATATTGAGCGACATGGCGCAGTAGGAGGGCCATGTCGCGCCGCTGTTGTCTCCCAGAGTGGCCACGTCTTGTTTGAGCAGGCGCATCCGCAACGCCTCGCCCGTCAAAATCTCATCGTAATATTGGAACCGTTTTCTCGGATGCAAAAGCAGTTCGCTCCAGTCGCATGTAAACTGATCGAACGGCTGTAAAATATGGATCAATCGCTTCGCTTCAATCCCCTCTTCCAAAAAGAGGCGATACATCAGCTTCAGCGCCTCGGCGTCCTGGGCGATCAGCGCATGCAATAGCGCAGGTCGTGTCAGCGTATCGGCCACCAGATCGGCCGAAGCCTCTTTCATCTCTGCGAGGCCCCCTTTTCCTTCCTGCGCGACGAAGCCCCCCAATTTCCGAGCCCAAAGAGTCAATGTCTCCCGCGCATTCGCGGCAATATCGCCGTCGATCTGCACAATTTTTTCGCCTAAATTGTAAATCGAATCGAGCAGATCCGCTGTCGCGATGCGGCAACCTGCAAATGAGGCGTTGAGCCAATCGATCACTGGATCGGCGCGATTGGTCTTCAGGTAGATCCAGCGGCGCGCCTTTCCATCGCTCCCTGTCACTTGCGCTGTCGTGTTCCAGCTGCTCTCTTTCACGTACGGATTAAACTGTTCGGGGACATATCCTTTTTTCTGCAGTTCTTGCAGCGTGAGCCAGGGGACATTCACCGTCCATTGATCTCTGCCCACAACCGGGAGGCATTTCCAGTCCCGCTTGTCGATCTCGACCAGGTGATACAACCCTGGGTAATCTCCCTCATTCTTTAGCGCTCGTCCGAAATCAACTCCGATGCCGGTGCTATTCCCAATCGCATCGCCGATCAAGGCCAAATTTTTCTTCCTCAGGCTATTGGCGATCTCGTCCCATCCGCAGCCCCATTTGGGATCGAGGCCTATGCCCGTCCGATAGGCGCCTCCCTGCTTTAGCCCCTTCAAGTAGACTCCCTCTACGCCGATTTCTCGCAGCGCGCTCCAGAGCGTCTCCTGATTCAGCGATGCAAAAGCGGGGGAGGCGATCTCATCCAAATCAATCGTAAACCAGACAGAGGCGGTGTCCAAACAGCTTTGTGGCTGGGGTGATCGAAGCGGAGGCGGCGCCTTCGCTACTTCGACGGCAAATCGCTTGGCAACCTCTTCTCCTTGCGCGAGTAGAGAGGGCTCCATTTGTGCCAGCAAGGAAAGGGGAATGAGGAAGAGGAGACAGTGTTTGCGCATTCTCTTTCTTCATTACTGAAGAAAGAGAAGAAAGTCAAGAGGGGCTATAATTTGTAAAGGTAGAAATTTTTTCCATATACAGCTATCCTAACAGCTCAAACGAAAACAATCGCCCAAAGGAAAAGATGGACGTTATTCCTACAGATAGTTCCCTGT
>CAYNWC010000213.1:0-1728 GCA_964400805.1 uncultured bacterium
AAGTTCCGCTGAAGCATAGGCTACTCGAGTTTGAACTGCACTTGCCAAGGTAAACCTCTGAGTTGATTGAAAGGCCAATGAATGTAAGGGGTAAACACATTTTTGCCAAGATACGATATTCAGTGGCCTACAGGGAAAAGGGGGCATCCGCCCCCTTTCCCCAAGCCTGCGCCGCGAGGGGGACTTAAGCGAAGTTGGGGCTCGCTGTGCAGCCGTATGTCTATTGATTAAATTCACCTCTCTCATCTATCATACTTTTTATGAAGTTGAGTTTCCCGCAAGCCAAGAATCCGTTGATACTCCGCTACCACCGCCTGATGGATGCGTTCGCTAAGTCCGATGATGAAAGAGATTTTTATTTAGATAGGGTCGAGGGCTTTTTGCTCTATATCGATCTGGATAAAGGTCTTGAAGAGTTGGAGGCCATAGAAAAAGAGGTGGTTGGACACCGAGAACGGTACTGTCTGCTGCCCAAAATGACCTTCTACGAAGTCAAAAAATTCATGGAAGGGTTCGTCCATGAAAAAGTTTACGACATCGATACCAAAGAAAAACTTTTAGACCTCATTGCCGCAAAAGAAGCGCGCGAAAACTTCCTCGAATTCATCTACGACCATTTGGCCGAATTGGAAAAATGGCAGCTGTACTATCAAGAAAGATCTCGCATCCGCATCATCGAGTGGCTCCGCCAACACAATATCCAGTTTGTTTTTGAAGAAGATCTCGAATTGACCAAGAACGTGGTCGAAAAACTCAAACGTTCTCTCTTTGAAACAAAAGTGGCTAAAGATATCAGCCAGGCGCGTGAAGCCCTAAACATCAAGGCAAAGACCTACTATTCCAATGAAGCGCTGAACCCAAGACCAAAACGGGGTCGTCCGCCCAAGCAGGTGGCGAAAGTGGAGATGGAGCCGCAGATGACGGTCGATATCTATACGCAAGTTCCCAACGCCTGCCGCCTTTTCCTCTATATCCCCGATATCGCAACAGCCAGCTCGGTCACGTTCTCTTCCAAATTCGAAACCGAAGAGCACTTGCTCGCATCCCTGCGTGGCAGCCCTCGCCTTCGGGTCGACGAGAAACTCGAAGCCCTCTCTGCACGGCTTGAATCGCTCCGCCACCTTTCAGATCGCCTCGCTGGCGCTGAAAAAATGTTTGGTGGGGGAGATAAAGGGAAAAAACCGTTCACTCCCTTCTTCAAGCCCAAGTTCAAGGATACCAAGGCAATCGAGCAGATCCACGAGGAAGAGTCCCCCAAGATGGAATCTGCGATCGGTGGCATTCTCCCCAAAAAACGGGGCCGTCCCCGCAAGGAAGAACAGGCCGAAGAATTTGCTCCTCAAAAGCGGCGTCGCTTTGCCATCAAGAAAGTCACTCAAATTAAAACTAAGAAAGACAAGTAAGACCCACCCGATTATACTTGCTGTATGGGAATTTGCTGCTTACCAATACATACAAAAAAATCTCATTTACTCAAGACGCTTGAGGTAATGCACCTGACCCGTTTTATGGACGACAAGATGAGCAAGCTTGTCCGCCAGAACAAAGGGGCTACTTTCCACCTCGCTGTTACGGGTCATGAGATGATCGGCGCCCTCTCCGCGCTCACCCTCACCCCAGAAACCGATTGGGGCTTTCCCTACTACCGGGACAGAGCCTTTGCTATCGGCCTCTGCTGCTCCATCACCGACATCCTCGCCGCCTTTCTCGCGCGCGACATCCCCACCC
>CAYNWC010000214.1:0-1700 GCA_964400805.1 uncultured bacterium
TTCCGATCTGCGGTCGGCTCGTCACAAAGAATGAGTCTCGGCTCATGGATCATGCTCCGGGCGATCGCGACCCGCTGCTGCTGCCCGCCAGAAAGCTCGAGCGGAGAGATGTTCACTTTTTCTGGGATGCCGAGTTTGCCGAGGAGATCGATGGCCTTGGCTTCCGCTGCGGCCGGCGCCATTCCATTTAAGATTAAGGGGACTGCGACATTTTCCGCAGAGGTGAGCATCGGGACCAAATTGAAAGCTTGGAAGACGAAGCCGATGTGTTGACCCCGAAATGCGGTTTTTTTCCCGTTGGGCATCTGGTTGATATCTTGTTCAAAAACGAGACATTGCCCTTCATCTTGTGGCAAGATCCCGGCGATGATCGAAATCAAGGTCGTCTTTCCAGAACCGGAGGGGCCGACAATCATCATGAGTTCGCCCATGTTGATATCGAGATCAAGCCCTCGCAACGCTTCGACCCGCGATGAGCCTGTTCCGTAGGTTTTTTTTAGATTTTTACAACTGACTGCTAGCATCGTTAACTCTTAAATACAATGGATGGGTCAATATCGCGGATCTTTCTCACGCTCAGCCAGGCGGCAAACACGCTGATGAAGCCGACCGTTATGTTCGTGATGACAAAAAGGGTAAATGGCATCCGGAAAGAGAGCTCCGTACCTCGGGCGAGAAATCCAAATAGACAGGCAGCCCCGACCCCAATCCCCCAACCGATGATACCGACCCAAAACGATTGGATTAGAATCATCATTGTCAAAAGATTGGTGCTCGCTCCCATCGCCTTGAAGGTGGCGAAATAGCGGATATTATCGAGGGTGAAATTATAAAATGTCTGTCCTGCAATGGCCATCCCAATGATAAATCCAAGAATCACCGCGACGCCGAAATTGATCGGAATCCCTGTATATTTGAGGTAATACAACATGGTGATCCATTTCATTTGATCTGGAGTATAGGCGGCAAGGCCTGTGAGCGCTTTAATTTTCATGCAAAGCTGTTCCGGATCCACGCCTGCTTTTGAATGGGCCATCACAAAAGAGAGGAGTTTCCGTTCAAAAGGGGCCCATGAGAGAGCCCGATCATAGGTCGTATAGATGACCGGTTGCGATTGGAAAGGGCGGGTCACTTCACAGATTCCCACGACCACAGCGCGATGGTTGTTGATTTCGAGTCGGTCTCCCACTCTCAAAGGCTTTTCTCCGATGGGGAAGTCATGAGCGAGTTTGTTGGCCGCTCCAATATTGTTGACAATGATCGCGTCGGGCCTTCTTAAGTCTTCGACTTTTCCTTCGAGCATGACAGGAGGGGCCCCGATCATGGTTGCATCGTCGATGCCGATCACGATGCTGGTTTGAAAATTCCCATCGGCTAATCGGGTCCGAATCAATCCTTTGTAAAGAGGGACAGCCCATTCCACTCCATCGATGCTTTGGACCCGAAAGACTTCAGTATCGCGCATGGGTTTTATGTCGTCGACATGGAGGACTTTTGGGTCCGTTACCCAAATATTGGCTTGGGAAGTATCCGTAACGAAGCTGAAGGTGCGTGACATGATTCCGACGAAGATCGCCGCTTGCTGCGAGATGATGAAAGAGGCAAAGCTGAGGCCTAAAATAATGCCGATGTATTTGGCCTTATCGCCGATGAGCATTTTTAGGGCGTAGAGTAGCATGGCCACTCTCCACCTAAAGATT
>CAYNWC010000215.1:0-1651 GCA_964400805.1 uncultured bacterium
GCGAGGAGCCAGGAAGGGACGGCCGTGGCGAGGGTGTGCGTTTGGAGGACGCTGATGACGGCGGCGACGGGGCCAATCGCGTTGGCTACGTCGTTAGCTCCATGGGCAAAGGCGACGAGGCAGGCGCTGATGATTTGGAGAAAGACGAAGATCTTTTCGACGCCTTGGTAGTGATGGTTGGAGTGGAGAAGGGGTGTGTCTCTTTTTACTTCTTCGCTAAGGCGTTGCACTTGATTGAGGATGTTGGAGATTTGATGGCCATAGGAGGCGTCGCGATTGGAAAGGTGGAGGCGCTGGAGATGGTGGAGCGCTTTTTCGAGGCTGACGGCTTGATAGGGATGGAAGCCCGCGGCGAGTTGGAGGGGCGGGTGGGAGATCCGCTTGACGAGAGGGATGCTAATACACGCGGCGAGAAAGGCGATGAGGGCGGAGAGAGGGAGAGCTTGTCCTAGAGAAAGGGTGACGACAAACAGGCAGAGGAAAACGCAATAGGGGGCGAGCTGCCCGGCCGCTTCGACTGGATTGAGGGCGAAGAGGATCTTTCGTTGGATGAGACTGAAGATGAGATAGGAGATGAGGCCGCTGAGAAGAGGGGAGATGATCCAGCTCGAGGCAATCCAAAGGATCTCATTCCATTGGATCGCTGCAGGGCCGCCGATGAGGAGGCCAAAGCCGAGGACGGCGCCGACGATGGCGTGCGTGGTGGAGATGGGAAGTCCCAAATAGGAGGCGAGCTGCAGGAGGGCGCCTGTGGCGAGGAGGGAGCCCATCATACCGAGAACGAAGAGGGTGGGATCGGCCTGAAACAGGTTGGGATCGACGATCCCTTTTTGGATCGTTTCTGAGACGTTAGAGCCAGCAAAGAACGCGCCTGAAAATTCAAGGACGGCGGCGATGAGGACCGCGCGGCGCAAGGTGAGCGCCTTGGAGCCGACGGAGGTGCCCATCGCATTAGCCACATCGTTGGCGCCGATGTTCCAGGCCATATAGAAGCCGAGAAGAAGAGCCACTGTTTGGATCAATGCGTCCATAATAGCAGGCGCACCCGGTTGCCGAGCTTTTCAGAAAAGAAGGAGAGACAACCGATCTCTTCAATGAGAGTGGAGCAGAGATGGAAGACGGGATAGGGCATCGCATCGCCGCCTTGATAAAGACGCGTCAGCAGCCGGTTCTGAATCCGATCTCTTTCATAGTCGTAAAAAGCGATCTGTTCGACCATTCCCTTCACTTTTTGCGCTTCGATACCCCCAAAGGAGGACTCGAGCAGTTCTTCCAGTTCTTGGATCACTTTGCGCGCCAGGCAAAAGGCCTCCATTGTTTTTTGGCACAGAGCGGTGAAATCGTCTTTCATGTCGGGAAGGAGCGGAATGGCTCTCATAGCGGCGTGGTGGGCGATCGCTTCGGCCTGATCGGCGAGGGCGTCTTGCAAGGAGAGGATCTCGAGAAGGGCGCCTCGGTCGACGGGGAGAAAGAGGCTTTTGGGGAGATGCGTGCGGATGTCGTGTTTTGTCAGATCGGCGTCATGCTCGAGGGAAGAGATCTTCTCGGCGATGCGAGTGATCGACTCCATCTCTTGGGCCATGAGGGCCTCAAACAAAGCAGGAAGTTCCCCAATGCAAGCGGACACTTTGTCCATGTGGGTCTGCAGCAG
>CAYNWC010000216.1:0-1616 GCA_964400805.1 uncultured bacterium
TCCGCCTTTGGATGCACGCCGAACACCTCCTCGTCGACCACAAAAAGATGTCGAAGAGCCTCGGCAACTTCTACACCCTCCGCGATCTCCTCAAGAAAGGCTACACCGGTCCTGAAGTGCGTTATCTCCTCCTCTCGACTCACTATCGTACCCAACTCAACTTCACCTTTGCTGGCCTCGATGCCGCTCGTGCCAGCCTCCAACGCGTTGCAGACCTCATTGCGCGCCTCCGCACCATCCAAGGCCACCACCCGATCACCGCAACCCTCGACCGCGCTAAAACCCGCTTTAAAACCGCCCTGGCCGACGATCTCAACATCTCTGCCGCCCTCGCCGCCCTTTTCGATCTCATCCGCGAGCTCAACGTCCTCTGCGATGAGAACAGACTCGGCCAAACGGAAGCGCAAGATGCCCTCTCCCTCCTCGCCCAATGGGATCAAGTCCTCGCCGTCCTCCCGCTCAACAAAAAAGACGACGACATCCCCACCGATCTCCTCCGCCTCCTCGAGCTCCGTGAAACCGCCCGTCGGGAACGCAATTGGTCGCTCAGCGATCAGATGCGTGATCAAATTCTCTCGCACGGCTACATTATTGAAGATACGCCCGCTGGGGCAAGGTTGAAGAAGAAATGAATCCCAAATCTACCCCTGACGAACGGTTCCTCATTAAGCTCTATGAAACCGCCATGCAAAATGGCGATCCCCATACTCCGCTCGACTACCGTGGCATCGCCAAAGCTCTGGGCCAAAAAGAGACGGCGATCAAAAACATCATCAAGCACCTCGCGCAGGCTAACTTTCTCAAGAAGGCCGACGACACAACTGTCTATCTTACTGAACGGGGATGCACCTTCGTTCTCGACGCAATAGATCGGTAAGGTTTTTACTAAAAAACAGATTCCTTAAAATTACTCGCTTTTGGCATTATTTGTGTTTCACAAGGAGTTTTTATGTTTTGTTGTGTTTCCAATTCAAGTATGCCAATTTTGAATGAAAGTAAAGCTGATATCATCGAGTATTTCAAGAATAATCCAAATAAGTGTGATGAGATACCGAAAGAGGAGTTTATGAAAGTTTTTCGGATGGCTTCCGAAGGCAATCATGCTGGAGGCACGTGGGAGGTGCATGATCGACTTTTGCAATCGCCAGTTATGGCGTCGTTGCCGATCACCGCATTGAGAGAAATGACTAGGAATATAGCATGGCCTTGCGGAGCTTACTCACATCACGCTACTCAGCGCGGTGCGGCAATTCTTAAACTTAAAATGACCGCTAAGATGAATACAGAAGAATTAACTACACTTGGAATGTCCTCTCAACTCTATCGGGAAGTGGCGGACTTTGCTCAAGAAAAACTAGGTGTAAAGATGATAAATCTCTTAGCGCTAGCAGAACCGAAACGCAACTAATCCTCTTCTAAAGAAGAACCGGGCATCACCCGGTTCTTTTCAATCCTCGGGCCGCATAAGCGGGAAGAAGAGAACGTCTCGGATCGATTCGGCATTGGCGAAGAGCATGACGAGTCGATCGATCCCAATACCGACACCACCGGTGGGCGGCATCCCTTGGCAGATCGCTTCGATGAACTCTTCGTCGAGTGGATTTGCTTCAACATCA
>CAYNWC010000217.1:0-1611 GCA_964400805.1 uncultured bacterium
TACATTTATTTGAGGAGTTCATTTGCGAAATAATTTTGCAAATAAATACGAGCGAAGATATATTTCCCCCATAAACTCAAGTCCCTTCATTTATAGAGAGATTACAGATGCCGACAATCAATCAGCTCGTACGAGATGGCCGTTCCAAGAAGAGAAGACGCAGAAAGTCCCCGGCCCTCCAACTATGTCCTCAAAGACGTGGCGTATGCCTTCAGGTTAAAACAAAAACACCAAAGAAGCCTGACTCGGCTCTTCTAAAGGTGGCATGGGTCCGCCTTTCTAACGGCGAAGAGGTGATTGCGTACATTGGGGGAGAGGGGCACAATCTCCAAGAGCACAGCATCGTCCTCGTGCGTGGCGGTAGGGTAAAGGACCTTCCTGGCGTCCGCTACCACATCGTACGCGGAGCACTCGATTGCGCCGCAGTGAAAGACCGCAAAAAGAGCAGGTCGAAATACGGGGCAAAACAGCCTAAATAACTTAAAATTATAGAGGAAAAAACAGATGTCACGAAGACGTCGCGCAGAAAAACGGAAAATCGATCCAGATCCAGTCTACGGAAGCTATCTCATCGCTAAGTTCATCAACAAAGTCATGGAGGACGGAAAAAAAAGCGTCGCTCAATCCATTGTTTATGAAGCGATCGAGGAATTTTCTAAGCGTATCAAAGCAGAAGACCCCCTTGCCGCCTTTGAGCAAGCGATGGAAAACGCAAAACCTGCCCTCGAAGTCAAGTCCCGCCGCCTTGGAGGCGCCACCTATCAGGTTCCTGTGGAAATTCCCGCAGACCGCCGCACCTCTCTTGCCTCCAAATGGATCATCTCCAACGCGCGGGAAAAAGCGGGCCGTTCGATGAAACAGGGACTCGCGATGGAACTTGCCGATTGCTATCAGAGCCAAGCGGCAACGATTAAGAAGAAAGATGACATGCACCGCATGGCAGAAGCAAACCGCGCCTTTGCGCACTACAAGTGGTAATACTTTAAGGAATCATCATGACAGGTAAGCGACCAGAAACCGACAAGCTGAAGGATGTCCGCAATATTGGCATCATGGCGCACATCGATGCCGGTAAAACGACAACGACAGAGCGGATCCTTTTCTATTCGGGAAGAGTGCACAGAATTGGTGAAGTGCACGAAGGCGCCGCCACCATGGACTACATGGAGCAAGAGCGGGAAAGGGGAATTACCATCACCTCCGCTTCTACCACGGTTTACTGGCTGGGTTCTAAACTGAACATCATCGACACCCCCGGCCACGTCGACTTCACCATTGAGGTGGAAAGATCCCTTCGCGTTCTCGACGGCTCCGTTGCCGTCTTCGATGCCGTTGCAGGAGTGCAGCCCCAATCCGAAACGGTGTGGAGACAAGCCGACAAGTACAAAGTCCCCCGCATTGCGTTCGTCAACAAAATGGACAGAGTGGGCGCCGACTTCTTCATGTGCGTCCAGTCGATGAGAGAAAAACTCGGAGCCAACGCGATTCCCGTACAGTGCCCCATCGGCGCAGAATCCGACTTTAAAGGGATGGTCAACCTCGTCACCATGAAGGCCTACCTGTTTCTCGACGAGACAATGGGAGCAAAATACCAAACAGCCGAAGTCCCTC
>CAYNWC010000218.1:0-1540 GCA_964400805.1 uncultured bacterium
CCTCCCATTCCCTGGATCGCCTCAATTGCTTTCGCAAACTCAATCTTGAAGAGTGTCGGAAAAACCCCGTGATCCCCATCGCCGCTCGCCTTGGCCTCTCCGATTTCCTCTACCGCCGCTTCTCTGCGATTTTTGGCCCGCAAAAAACAGAAGCCCTCGGCCAAATCCTCAATGAGTCGGCCCCCGTTACAGTCCGCGCCAACACCTTAAAGACCACCCGCGAAGAGCTGCTCAAAACCTGGGAAGGAAAATTCGGCGTCTCCCCTTGTGAAAAAGCCCCTAACGCCATCCGCTTCCACAAGCGAGAGCCCCTGTTCACCCTCCCTGAATTCAAAGCCGGCCTCTTCGAAGTGCAAGATGAAGGAAGTCAGCTCGTCGCCACCCTCGTCCAGGCCAAACCGGGAGACCACGTTCTTGACTACTGTAGCGGTTCAGGTGGCAAAACCCTCGCCTTTGCCCCCGCGATGGAAGGGAAAGGGCAAATCTATCTTTATGACAATCGCCCCTGGATCCTTCAAGAAGCCCGCAAAAGACTCCGGCGCGCCGGCATCCAAAATGTCCAATTCCTCTTGCCCAAAAAACCAGTCGACTGGCTGCTCGCCGACGTCCCCTGCAGCGGCACAGGGACATTGCGGCGCAATCCCGAGGCGAAATGGACCATCGATGCTCCGATGATTGCCCGCCTCATCGAACAGCAAAGAGAGATTGTCCGCGCAGCGCTCGATCACCTCAAACCGGGCGGCTATTTCGTCTATGCGACCTGCAGCCTCTTGCCCGAAGAAAACGAAGAGCAAGTTGCCTTTTTCCTAAAAACCCATCCCATCACTCTTGAAGGGGAGCCACTTTCTCTTCTTCCCCAACCGGGAGGCATGGATGGATTTTTTGCCGCTGTATTCAAAAAAAGAAATTTGGTAGGATCTTCTCCACTATGAAAACATTACTTCTATTCGCTGCGTCAATCCTCGCTGCAGAAATGCCCCTGCCCGATTTCTCTCAAAATCAAAAAATCGCCGTCCAAAATACCATCCTCACAAAGGTGAATGGGAAAACCATCTCCATGATGGACGTCAAAAAGAAGATGGACCTCCTCTTCCATCAAGCCTATCCGCAGTACGTTCATTCCAATCAAGCCCGTTTTCAATTCTATGAAGCGAGCTGGCGCCAAATTCTCCGCGATATAATTGACCAAGAGCTCATCATTTCCGACGCGCTCGACAAAGAGATCAAGGTCACCGATGGAGAAGTGAGAGAGATTATGGAGGAGCGCTTTGGCCCGAACGTCATGCAGACCCTCGATAAAATCGGCGTCACCTACGATGAGACGTGGAAGATGGTGAAAAATGAACTCATTGTGCAGCGGATGAATTGGTGGTTTGTCCAATCCAAAGCGATGAATAGCATCAGCCCCCAAGACATTCGGCAAGCCTACCGTCTCCATTTGAAGCAGAACCCTTCCTACACCGAGTGGAAATATCGGGTCATCTCCATTCGCGCCTACCAACCCGACGACCTCATCGGCGATGCAGTCTATCAATTTCTT
>CAYNWC010000219.1:0-1537 GCA_964400805.1 uncultured bacterium
TGTAGACGTGAAGACGGGTTACTGGCTCCGCATCTCCCTCAGGAACGACGCGGATCTGAAAGCCAGTGGCTCGCTGCCCCTCCAAGACTTCCAGGGCGTCTTGATAGACCCGAACGGGGGCATTGTCTGCCTTAGCCTGACAACTGGCTTGCCCCTCGCTTCCCCACGTAGCGTAGAGGAGCCAGGGGGTCCATTGGTCCGTTTTCACACTGACATAAAACGAATATGTTCCCGCTTGTGGGCGGGGCGCGTTCCAGGAAAGGATCAATTCATCGAAAGGGGGAAGATCTTCTTCTTTCCATTCCTTTTTAGGCAGATTGCAGGTATTGATCACACACATCCGTCACTTTTGCTGCTGTACCCTGTTGGAGGTCGGCCAAATCGATTGCATAGTGATGGCGAAGAGCTCCGTGTGTCACTTCATCGCCGATCTTCTTCATTCCCACCTTTTCGAGGATCTTACAAGAAGCGGGGTTATCAGGTCTCGCTGTCGCCACGATGCGCTTGAGTGGTTGGTCGCCTAACTGATAATCCTTTGCAACCATAGGAGCATACTCTTTGACTAAAGCCGTCACCGCTTCCGTTCCGTATCCTTGGTTCCAATATTTTTGATGAAAAAGATAGGCGAGTTCCGATTCTCCGGGTCGATCTCCATGGCCTAAGACCACATGGCCGATAAAATCCTTATCTCGGAATACGGCCAACCCGCTATAGGGATCGTTATTGCGCCATCGCCGATCCCAAAGATTGACCCTCTCGATTGTTTCCTCTGCCGTTTTCTTTACTCCCGTAGCAAACGTTTTCATGACCGCTGTATCCCCAAATAACAGCGTATAACGGTCATAGTCAGCGCTCTTCGCCTGAACGGAACGGATATGCAAACGTTCTGTATCTATAGTGACAAACAATCCTTCGTCATCTGAATTAAATTCGATCTGTGTGGTGGAAACCGAGGCAATTGCAGCCATTCATACCTCCTTCAATTTGAATCGAGGGAGCGTACAATAATCACTCTTTAAAACTCAACGCATTTTGTCGCGGATGAGATTCTCGAGTTTGACGAGGTCTTTGGCGAAGTTGCGAATGCCTTCGGAGAGTTTCTCTGTGGCCATCGCGTCTTCATTGAGGAGCCAGCGGAAGGTCTTTTCGTCGAAAGAGACTTTTTCCATGGGAGTCTGTTTGGCTTTTTCTGGATCGAGCTTGCGGACGACGGGCGCCGTGCTTTTTTGGAGCTCTTCGAGGAGGTGGGGTGAGATGGTGAGGAGGTCGCAGCCGGCGAGCTCGAAGATCTCATCGGTGTTGCGGAAAGAGGCTCCCATGATCTCGGTTTTATAGCCGAATTTCTTGTAGTACTGGTAGATCTTCGTGACCGATTTGACGCCGGGATCGGAGGGTCCGGGATAGGCGGCGACCCCTTCGGCCTTTTTGTACCAGTCGAGAATCCGGCCGACGAAAGGGGAGATGAGGGTGGCGTGGGCTTCGGCGCAGGCGACGGCTTGGGGGAAGCTGAAGAGAAGGGTCATGTTGCAGTGGATCC
>CAYNWC010000220.1:0-1506 GCA_964400805.1 uncultured bacterium
TTTCACCTGGCGGATGACTCCGGGATCGAGATCGGTATCCCCTTTGCGCATGAACTCGATCTCCGACTTGTGTTGGGTCTGGAGATTTTGGTAGGAGAGTTCAAATTCGCGTAAGACTTTCTTAAGCTCGACATAGATCTCTTTGTCGGCCATGAGGAGGTCTTCAGCCTTCTCATTTTCCAACACTTCGATCAACTCTTGCGTGATGATCTGTCCATCTTCGATGATCACTTCACCGCTCTTCCGGTGCATGATGGCCGCAGGCGCCTTTTCATTCATCAGAAGGGCTCCCAGCTTCTCATGGAATTCCATTTGGAGCTCGGCTTCTTTCGTTTTGAAGTCGGAGTGGATGTCTTTGATCCGGGTCGCTTCTTCGACCAACTCATCGTCCGTTTTGGAGAGGCGGTCGCGACGAGAAAAGACCTTCACATCCATCACAACCCCTTCCGTTCCCGGAGGCGCCGTGAGAGAGGCGTCTTTCACATCGGCGGCCTTCTCGCCGAAGATGGCTCTTAACAGCCGCTCTTCAGGAGAGAGTTCTGTCTCTGATTTCGGTGTGATTTTGCCGACGAGGATCGAGCCGGGTTCTACAAGAGCGCCGATCCGGATGATTCCATCGTCGCCGAGATCCTTCAACATTTCTTCCGAAACGTTTGGAATGTCTTTCGTGATCTCCTCTTTGCCGAGCTTGGTGTCGCGCGCTGTCAACTCAAACTCCTCGAGATAGATCGAGGTGTAATAGTCTTCGCGGATCAATTTCTCAGAGATGATGATCGCGTCTTCGTAGTTGTATCCGCACCAGGGCATGAAGGCGACGAGGACGTTTTTCCCCAGCGCAATTTCCCCTTTATCGGTCGCAGGTCCATCGGCGAGAACGTCCCCTGCGATCACCTTATCCCCTACTGTGCAAAGAGGGGTCTGGTTGATGCAAGAGCCGCTATTGGAGCGCATGAACTTTTTGAGCGTATAGGTGCGCTTATTAAGCGGGTTGTCCTTCGGCGCTACGACGATCTTATAGCCATCGACATACTCGACGACGCCCTCTTCGAGCGCCACGACAACGGCTCCCGAGTCACGCGCAGAGCGCCCTTCGAGGCCTGTTCCGACGATCGGTGCTTCCGCTCTCAAGAGAGGGACAGCTTGGCGCTGCATGTTTGAACCCATGAGCGCGCGGTTGGCGTCATCGTGCTCCAAGAAGGGAATGAGTCCCGCCACAATCGAGACGAGCTGCTTGGAAGAGACGTCCATGTGGGTGACTTTCGGAGTTTCGATCTCCATCGGCTCGCCCCGTTGGTGGGCCCAGCAAAGGGTCTCGCTAAACATATTGTACTTGTCGAGCGGCGTGGAGGCTTGCGTTACGATAAATTCAGCCTCTTGGTCTGCGGTCATGTACTCGATTTCATCGGTGACAACGCCCTCTTTGACAATACGATAAGGGGTTTCGATGAAGCTGAATTCGTTGATTTTCGCATAGGTAGACAAAGAGGTGATCAAACCGATGTTCGG